>JBQCJL010000294.1:0-7209 GCA_051952795.1 Marmoricola sp. | reverse complement strand
GGTCGCCGAGTTCAAGCGCGCCGCCTCCGTCGCCAAGCTCTACAGCAGCGAGTCCGCGGTGACGGCGACGCGGATCGCCACCCAGGTGTTCGGCGGCTACGGCTTCATGAACGAGTACCCGGTCGGTCGGTTCTACCGCGACGCGAAGATCCTCGAGATCGGCGAGGGCACCTCCGAGGTCCAGCGCATGCTGATCGCGCGCGCTCTCGGTCTGCCCGTGGAGTGAGGCGGCGCTAGTCGACGGCGGCGTCGGTACCGGCCCGCCGGAACGAGAAGAACTTGTGGCTGAAGTAGGTGGCCACGGCGACGATGAACAGCGAGATCGCCTGGGCGGGCACCGCGGGTAGCGACGTGCTCTCATGGACGATCGCCAGCACCAGCGCGTTGAGCGCCAAGCCGGACAGCTGCACCAACGTGAAGCGGAGGAAGTCGACGAGCACCTGACCCTGCGCACCGAAGACGAAGATGCGCTGGGTGAAGAACGAGACGACGATCCCGACGGCGTAGGCGGGGATCAGGACCAGCAGGTATCCGAGCACGTGGCCGAGGAGGGCATGGAAGCCGGCGTACAGCGCGAGGCCGACCAGGGTGTTGAAACCGCCGACGACGAGATAGCGGACCTCCTCGCGTCGCCAGGGTGCGAGGACCAGCTCGCTCACGCGTCGGCGTCCGGTGCGGGGTCGTCCAGCAGCGAGTCGGACGCGACGAAGTAGGTCGGCCGGCCCTGCATCTGCACGTACATACGACCGATGTACTCACCGAGGATGCCGAGGCTCAGCAGCTGCACCGACGCGAATCCGGCGACCAGCACCGAGGTGGACGCCCATCCGGGGACGGTGCTGTCGATGGTCCGCTGCACGATGGCGTAGATCACGACCGCCACGGCGAGCACGGCGGCCGCGAGTCCGCCGAGGGTGGCGAAGCGCAGGGGCACGGTCGAGAAGCCGGTGACGGCGTCGAGCGAGAGCTTGAGCATCTTGAGCAGCGGGTACTTCGACTCGCCCGCGGCCCGCGAGTCCCGCTTGTACTCCACCCGGCTGGACGGGAAGGCGAGGGCGGGCACGATCAGGCGCAGGACGCGGTGGTCGTCGGGCATCGAGTTGACCGCCTCGACCGTGGCGCGCGACATCAGCCGGAAGTCCCCGGCATCGTTCACGGCAGGTGTCCCGGACAGTCGACGGATCACCGAGTAGAACGCGCCTGCGGTGAGGCGCTTGAAGGCGGTGTCGCTGGATCGATCGCGCCGAACGCCGTAGACGACGTCGACGTCCTGGGCCCGGGCCACCGCGAACATGTCGGCGATGACCTCCGGGGGATCCTGCAGGTCCGCGTCGATCGTGACCACGAAGTCACCGCGTGCGCGCGCCAGGCCCGCGGAGATGGCGGCCTGGTGACCGGCGTTGGCGCGGAGCCTCAGGACCCGCAGCTGGGGCCATTCCCGATGGAAGCGATGCAGCAGGGCCGGCGTGAGGTCGCGGCTCCCGTCGTCGACGGCCACCACCTCATACGTCGTCGCGAGCCCGTCGAGCACGGGCCGCAGACGCTCGACGAAGAGGGGGAGCACGTCCTGTTCGTTGAACATCGGAACGACGACGGAGAGGACGGGCATGCCCAGTGACGATACCGGCGGCCCATGTGGGAAGTCTCGGCAGAGTCTGTGAAGCGCTAGCGCTTCCAGAACCACGACCAGGTGAAGCCCAGCTCGCCGAACATCGTGCGGAGCAGGGGGACGCTGATGCCGACCACGTTGTGGGGATCCCCGGTGATGCCGGAGACGAAGGCGCCACCCAGCCCGTCGAGCGTGAAGGCACCGGCCACCTGCAGCGGCTCTCCGGTCGCCACGTACGCCTCGATCTCCTGATCGCTGATCCGGGCGAAGCGGACCTGCGTGGCCGCGGCGCGCGCCACCCAGACCTCGCGATGGGTGTCGATCACGCAGTGACCGGTATGCAGGACGCCCGCCTTGCCGCGCATCCGCTTCCAGCGGTCGGTGGCCTCAGCCGCATCGGCCGGCTTGCCGAAGATCTCGTCCTCGAACTCCAGCACCGAATCGCAGCCGATCACCAGGGAGCGTGGCGCATTGGCGGCGACGGCGACGGCCTTCAACTGCGCGAGCCGCAGCGCCAGCGCGCTGGGATCGCTCTCGCTGATGGCGTCCTCGTCGACGCCGCTGACGATCACCTCCGGCTTGAGGCCGGCTGCCTCGAGCGTCTTCAGGCGCGCCGGTGACGCGGAGGCGAGAACGAGACGGGGGAGCGGTGTGGCCACCGGAGTGACTCTATTAGCGCGGGAGGCCGCTGAGCCGCCAGCCACCCCGACCGGTCGGCAGAGATCCACGCATCCGACGGGCGGGTGCGGCCCAGGCCGAGCGTGCCTTCGGCGCCTCGGGCGCTGCCCCGCCCAGGCTGGAGAAGACGGCCACGATGGCCGCCACCTCCTCCGGGGTGGTGCCGGGCGTGACGATGCGCAGGAGGGGAGCCTCCTGATCTCGTGACGACGCCTCCGGCGTCTCCTCGATCTCCGCCATCAGAGCGGGATGTTCCCGTGCTTCTTGGGCGGCAGGGTCTCGCGCTTGGTCGCCAGCAGGCGGAGTGCCTTGACGACCTCGGCGCGGGTGTGGCGGGGTGGGATCACGGCGTCGATGTAGCCGCGCTCGGCCGCGATGTACGGGTTGGCCAGGGTGTCCTCGTACTCGTCGATGAGCTCCTTGCGGCGCGCCTCGACGTCACCGCCCTCGGCCTCGACAGCAGCCAGTTCCTTGCGGTGGATGATGTTGGCCGCGCCCTGGGCTCCCATGACGGCGATCTGACCGGTGGGCCAGGACAGGTTGATGTCGGCACCGAGGTGCTTCGAGGCCATCACGTCGTAGGCGCCGCCGTAGGCCTTGCGCGTGATGATCGTGACCAGCGGGACGGTGGCCTCCGCGTAGGCGTAGATCAGCTTCGCGCCGCGGCGGATGATGCCCATCCACTCCTGCGAGGTGCCGGGCAGGAAGCCGGGCACGTCGACGAAGGTCAGCACCGGGATGTTGAACGCGTCGCAGGTCCGCACGAAGCGCGCGGCCTTCTCGGAGGCGTCGATGTCCAGGGTGCCGGCGAACTGCATCGGCTGGTTGGCCACGACGCCGACCGGCTTGCCCTCGACCCGGCCGTAGCCGATGAGGATGTTGGGAGCGAACAGGGGCTGCACCTCGAGGAACTCACCGTCGTCGAGGATCGTCTCGATGACGGTGTGCATGTCGTAGGGCTGGTTGGGCGAGTCCGGGATGATCGTGTCCAGCGCCGCATCGAGGTCGTTCACCTCCAGGTCGGCGACCTCGTCATAGGCGGGCGGCTCGTCCAGGTTGTTCTGCGGCAGGTAGCTGAGCAGCGCCTTGACGTACTCGATCGCGTCGTCCTCGTCGGAGGCCATGTAGTGGGCGTTGCCCGACTTGGTGTTGTGCGTGCGCGCACCACCAAGCTCTTCCATGGTGACGTCCTCGCCGGTGACGGTCTTGATCACGTCCGGGCCGGTGATGAACATGCCCGAGGTGCCGTCGACCATGATCGTGAAGTCGGTGACCGCGGGGGAGTAGACGTGACCACCCGCGCAGTTGCCCATGATCAGCGAGATCTGCGGGATGACACCGGAGGCATGCACGTTGCGGCGGAAGATCTCGCCGTACAGACCCAGGGAGACGACGCCCTCCTGGATCCGCGCTCCCGCGCCCTCGTTGATGCCGACGATCGGGCAGCCGGTCTTGATGGCCAGGTCCATCACCTTGGTGATCTTCTCGCCGTAGACCTCGCCCAGCGAGCCGCCGAAGATCGTGAAGTCCTGGGAGAACACGCAGACCTGACGACCGTCGACCGTGCCGTACCCGGTGATGACGCCGTCGCCGTACGGGCGCGTCTTCTCCAGGCCGAACGCGGTGGAGCGGTGGCGGGCGAACTCGTCGAGCTCGACGAAGCTGCCCTCGTCGAAGAGGGCCTCGATGCGCTCCCGGGCGGTCTTCTTGCCCTTGGCGTGCTGCTTCTCGACAGCGGCGGCCGAAGCGGCGTGCACGGCCTCGTCGATCCGGCGATCCAGGTCCGCCAGCTTGCCGGCGGTGCTGTGGATGTCGATGGTCGTCTCGTCGGTCACGGGTTCTGCAGTCACGCTCTAGCCTCCTCAAGGATCCGTGGGCCAATGTAGTGCCCGTGGACGATCACTCAGCAGCCCGCTCACCCCTCGACCTCTCGGCGCTGCAGGAGGCGGCCGGTCCCGCGTGGGAGGTCACCCGGCTGCCCACGGCCGGATCCACCAACGAGATCGCGGCATCCGCACCCCGCCCGGGTCGGGTGGTCGTGGCGGATCATCAGCTCTCGGGACGCGGCCGGTTGGACCGCACGTGGACCACGCCGCCGGGCTCCGGGCTGACCTTCTCGGCGGTCGTCGCGCCGGCACTCGAGCTCCGGCACTGGCCGTTGATTCCGCTCGCGGCGGGACTCGCCGTCACCGATGCACTCCGGGCGATCGGGGCGCAGCCGGCCGTGAAGTGGCCCAACGACGTCCTGCTCGGATCGGGCAAGGTGGCCGGCATCCTGGTCGAGCGTGTCGGGGAGCCCGGCCGAGCGATCATCGGCATCGGCGTCAATGTCGCCCTCGAGCGGGGCGAGCTGCCCGTTCCGACCGCCACGGCGCTGTCGTTGGAAGGCATCGCGGTCGGCAGAACCGAGCTGCTCGGCGGGGTGCTGTCCGCACTGCGGGGTCGCCTCGCCGCGCTGGAGGCGGATCCCGGCTCCTTCCTGGCGAGCTACCGCGATGCATGCGACACCGTCGGCCGCGAGGTCGAGGCGCACCTGCCGGGCGGCGTACGGGAGCGCGGACGAGCCGTCGGCGTCGATGAGAGCGGGCGTCTGGAGATCGCCGTCGGGGACCGCGTCGTCGCCATGGCCGCTGGTGATGTGATCCACCTTCGGCCGGTCTGACGGGTAGGGCATGATCGCCCCATGGCAGTCACCCGGCATCTCAATCCCGGCGAGTCGGTCGTCTTCACCACCCGCACGCATCCGAAGGCGATCGCACTGCCCGTCCTCATCGCCATCGTCGTTCTCGCCGCGGGCATCGCGGCCAGTGTCGTCGTCCACGGCTACGGGCTGCTCGCGATCTGGATCGTCGCCGTACTGCTCCTGCTCTGGCTCACGGTCGGACCGGTCCTGGTGTGGCTGGCGGCGACCTACACGGTCACCGATCGCCGCGTCCTGACCCGCACCGGGATCTTCACGCGCAAGGGCCACGACATCCCGCTCAATCGGATCAGCGACGTCTCGTATGAGACGGGCGTGATCGACCGCATCCTCGGCTGCGGGACGCTGGTCATCTCCGATGCGAGCACGCAGGGACGCGTCGCGCTGCCCGACGTCCCGCAAGTGGAGCGGCGCCAGCTGCAGCTCTCCGACCTCCTCTTCCGCGGCTCGAGCGCTGCAGGGTCCGATGCCGGACACTGAGGAGCCCCAGGCGCAGCTCGACGCTGCGGTGCTGGGTCGCGTTCCCGAGCTCACCGCGGAGCAGGCCGCGCGCGCGGCGGACGTCTCGCTGGAGGATGCGCGCCGCCTCTGGCGCGGACTCGGGTTCCCCGAGGTCGGCGACGAGGCCGCCTTCACGCTCGACGATGTCGGAGCGCTGGTTCGGGTGCGCGAGGCGTTCGAGGCCGGGATCGACATCGACACCCTCGCCCGGGTGACCCGGGCCGTCGGTCGCACCATGTCCCGGCTCGCGGACTGGGAGGTCGCCAACGTTCTGCCGGGCTTCGAGGAGCGCTACGGATCCCTGGACGACGCCGAGCGGGTCGAGAAGGCCGTCGAGCTGGTGAACGCCATCACGCCGAGCTTCGAGCTGCTGCTCCTCTATACCTGGCGACGCCATCTGGCCGCGGCGGCGTCGCGATCGGGAGCGGTCGCGGGGACCCACGACGAGGTCCACGTGATGGCCACGATCGGCTTCGCGGACCTGGTGAGCTTCACGGCTCTGAGCAACGAGCTCGACGACGACCAGATCGGCGACCTCGTCGAGGTCTTCGAGGCACGCTGCCATGACGTGGTCGCGGGTCGCAACGGCCGCATCATCAAGAGCATCGGGGACTCCGTCCTCTTCGTCAGTGACACGCCTGAGGACGCCATCGACATCGCTCTCGACCTGGTCGCCGTCATCGGTGGCGACCAGCGCCTTCCCGACGTGAAGGTGGGGCTGGCGACCGGGCCGTTGGTACAGCGGATGGGCGACGTCTACGGACCCGCGGTGAACCTGGCGGCCCGCCTCACCGGAGTGGCTCGGCGCAACCGGGTGATCATCGATCGGGAGACCGCCGAGCTGCTGTCGCCGGAGGACTTCGAGACCCGACTGCTGCCGGCACGACCGCTGCGGGGCTTCGGCGAGGTGGAGCCGCTGACGGTGCGCCGCACGCGCCCGCGCCACTGACGGTGACGCGAGCTTCTCCCGCGATCGCTAGGCTCCACGCGTGAATACCCCCACCGTTGCGATCATCGGGGGCGGACAGCTGGCCCGGATGATGGCCGAGCCCGCCGCCGCGATGGGCATCCCGCTCCGGCTCCTCGCCGAGGCCGAAGGCGTGAGCGCGGCCCAGGTGATCGTCGATCATGAGGTGGGGGACTACCGCGACCTGGCCACGCTCGAGCGGATCACGGATGGCTGCGCCGTCGTGACCTTCGACCACGAGCATGTCCCGACCGAGCATCTGCATGCGCTGGAGCAACGTCTTGCCGTCCGCCCCGGCCCCGACGCTCTCGTCTATGCCCAGGACAAGGGTCTGATGCGCGAGCGGCTCGGCCAGCTCGGGATCCCCTGCCCCCGCAACGCGGTGGTGGCGAGCGTGGAGGACGTGGTGGCGTTCGGACTGCCCTGTGTGCTCAAGGTGACCCGCGGGGGCTACGACGGCAAGGGCGTGTGGTTCGTGCGCGATGCCGCCGATGCGGCGGAGGCGTTCGCGGCGGGTGCCTCGGTGCTCGCCGAGGAGCTGGTGGACTTCCGGCGCGAGCTGTCGGCCATCGTCGCTCGATCCCCGAGCGGTCAGGTCGCCGCCTATCCGGTCGTCCAGACCACCCAGTCCGCGGGCATCTGCCATGAGGTCATCGCGCCCGCACCCGACTTGGCCGACGAGCTCGCGCTGGAGGCGGAGCGGATCGCGATGACGATCGCCGGCGAGCTCGGAGTGACCGGTGTGATGGCGGT
>JBQCJL010000293.1:0-3730 GCA_051952795.1 Marmoricola sp. | reverse complement strand
CTCGAGCGAGACGTCCTTGAGCACTACCTCCATGCCCGCCTTGGCGCAGACGTAGGCGATGCCGGCGCCCATCATGCCCGCGCCCAGGACGACCACCTTGGTGAAGGTGTACTTGGGCTGCACGCCCTCGCCCGACGGACGCAGCTTGCCGGAGTTGATGTCCTGAAGGTCGAAGAAGAACGCCTGGATCATGTTCTTCGAGTTCTGGCCGGTCACCAGGCCCGTGAAATAGCGCGACTCGATCCGCGAGGCGGTGTCGAAGTCGACCTGAGCGCCCTCGACGGCGGCCGACATGATCGCCTCGGGGGCGGGCATGTGCACACCCTTGAGCTGCTTGCGCAGGGTCGACGGGAACACCGGCAGCATCGCGGCCAGCGACGGGCTGGACGGGGTGCCGCCGGGCATCTTGTAGCCCTGGCGGTCCCACGGCTGCTTCGCGGAGTTCTCGTCATCCTTGTTCTCGAGGATCCACTTCTTGGCCGCCGGAACGAGCTCCTCCTGCGTGACGACCAGCTCGTCGATCAGGCCCTTGGCCTGAGCGGCCGCCGGCTTGTAGCGCTGGCCCTGGAGCAGCACGTCCATGAGTGCCGACTGGATGCCGAGCATACGGACCGCGCGGGTGACGCCACCGCCGCCGGGCAGCAGACCGAGGGTGACCTCGGGCAGACCGATGTCGTACTTGCCGTCCACCGCGATGCGGTGATGCGTGGCCAGGGCGATCTCGAGGCCGCCGCCCAGGGCAGCGCCGTTGATCGCGGCGACGACCGGCTTGCCGATGGTCTCGAGGCGACGCAGCTGCGCCTTGATCGCCTCGGACTTCTCGAACGCCTGGTCGGCCTGGTCCGGGCCGATGCTCTGCAGCTGGTTCAGGTTGCCACCCGCGAAGAAGGTCTTCTTCGCCGAGGCGATCACCACGCCGGTGACCGAGTCGATCTCGGACTCCAGCTTCTCGATGGCCGCCTGCATCGACGCTCCGTAGAGCTCGTTCATGGTGTTGGCGCTGGCGGTGGGGTCGTCCAGGGTCAGGACGACGATGCCGTCGCCGTCCTTCTCGTACCGGACTGCGTTGGTCTCTGTCATTTTCGAATCTCTCTCAGTGTCCGCAGGGTCCGGGCTCAGACGAGCTCGACGATGGTCGCGATGCCCATGCCGCCACCCACACAGAGGGTGGCGAGGCCACGGCGCTGGCCGCGACGCTCGAGCTCGTCGATCAGGGTGCCGAGGATCATCGCGCCGGTGGCACCCAGCGGGTGGCCCATCGCGATCGCACCGCCGTTGACGTTGGTGATGTCGTCCTTGATGCCCATGTCCTTCATGAACCGCATGGCGACGGCGGCGAAGGCCTCGTTGATCTCGAACAGGTCGATGTCGCCGACGTCGAGGCCGGCCTTGGCGAGCGCCTTGCGGGCAGCCGGAGCCGGTCCGGTGAGCATGATGGTCGGGTCGGCACCGCTGACCGCGGCGGAGACGATGCGCGCCTTCGGGGTCAGGCCCATCTCCTTGCCGGCCTTCTCGCTACCGATGGCGACCAGGGCAGCGCCGTCCACGATGCCCGAGGAGTTGCCGGCGTGGT
This sequence comes from Marmoricola sp., assembly GCA_051952795.1. Taxonomy (GTDB): domain Bacteria; phylum Actinomycetota; class Actinomycetes; order Propionibacteriales; family Nocardioidaceae; genus Marmoricola. Next base: position 2,157 of record JBQCJL010000293.1, on the reverse strand, counting down.
GGACGTGGTTGATCTTCTCGACCCAGTGGTACCGCTGCAGGGCGACGTCGTCGAAGCCGAGGTCGCCGTGGAACTGGAACGACGGCTTGAGGCCGGCGAGCTTCTCGACGGTCGTGCCGCGCTTGATGAACTCGTCCTTCTCCAGAACGGTCAGGCCGTTGCGGTCCTTGACCGGGATGACCTGGCCGTCGAACTTGCCGGCGTCCTGGGCGGCCGCGGCACGCGCCTGCGACTGAGCGGCGAACGCGTCGACGTCCTCGCGGCTCCAGCCCTCGATCGTCGCGATCAGGTCGGCACCGATGCCCTGCGGGACGAAGTGCGTGTCGAGGGCCGTGCGCGGGTCGCCCGCCCACGAGCCGCCGTCCGAGCCCATGGCGACGCGCGACATCGACTCCACGCCACCGGCGAAGATCAGGTCCTCCCAGCCGCTGCGGATGCGACCGGCGGCCTGGTTGACGGCCTCGAGGCCCGAGGCGCAGAAGCGGTTGAGCTGCACGCCGGCGGTGGTCTCGGGCATGCCGGCCGCGATCGCGGCGGTCTTGGCGATGTCGCCACCCTGGTCACCGATCGGGCTGACCACACCGAGCACGATGTCGTCGACGCGCTGCGGGTCCAGGCCCGGGTTGCGCTCCTTGACGGCGTCGATCAGGCCCGTGACCAGGCTGATCGGCTTGACCTCGTGGAGGCTGCCGTCCTTCTTGCCCTTGCCGCGGGGAGTGCGCACCGCGTCGTAGATGAAGGCCTCTTGGCTCATGTGAATCCTCACCGTTCGTTAGGTGGAATGGCGTGCGCCTTGCGCGGCACGCAGCGTCAATTGTGACAGTAGAACTGTCAAGGTCAAGATGCGGGGTCCGTGGAGTGGATCACCCGGGTGTCACGACTGGCTCGCGACACCCTCGGCGATCAGATCGTCGACGCCCTCGATGCCCCATGCGGTCAGCGCCTCGCGGGTGTGGGCACCGGCGAAGTCCGGCGGGGTCGACAAGGTCGCCTCGGTCCGAGAGAAGCGCGGCGCCGGAGCCGGCTGCACGATGCCCTCGCGCTCGACGAAGACCTCTCGAGCCTTCATGTGCGGGTGCTCGAACGCCTCGCGGATCGGCAGGATCGGCGCCACGCAGGCATCGGAGTCGAAGAAGACCTCGGCCCACTCGGCCTGCGTCCGGGACCTGAACGTCTCGGTCAGCAGCTTCCGCAGCTCGGGGAAATTCGCCGGGTCGTTGCGGTCGGGCACCACGTCGGCGATGCCCAGCTTCTCGACCAGCTCGGCGTAGAACTGCGGCTCCAGCGAGCCCACCGACATGTGCTTGCCATCCGCGGTCTCGTAGATGTCGTAGTAAGGGGTGCCGCCGTCGAGGAGACCACTCAGCCGCTCCTCGCCCTGGAGGCCGCTGGCCAGGAACGCCGCGCCCATGGCGTTGAGGTGCGCGGTGCCGTCGACGATCGCGGCGTCCACCACCTGGCCCTGACCGGAGACACGCGCCTCGAGGAGCGCGGCGAGCAGCCCGATGACCAGATAGGCCGAGCCTCCGCCGAAGTCGCCGACCAGGTTGCCGGGGAAGTGCGGACGCGCCTTGTCCTGGCCGAGGCCGTAGAGCGCGCCCGTGATCGAGATGTAGTTCATGTCGTGCCCGGCCAACTGCGACCAGGGGCCGTTCTGACCCCAGCCCGTCATGCGGCCGTAGACCAGACGCGGGTTGCGCGCGGCACAGTCCTCGGGGCCGAGGCCGAGGCGCTCGGTGACACCCGGCCGCATGCCCTCGATGAGGAGGTCGGCCTCCTCGACCAGCTTCAGGACGGTCTCGATGGCGCGCGGGTCCTTGAGGTTGAGCGCCACGCTCGGGCGGCCGCGGTTGAGGATGTCGTTGCTGGATCCCCCGATGCTCGGTCCGGCCGGCCGATCGATGCGGATCACGTCCGCGCCGAGATCGGCAAGGATCATGCAGGCGTGCGGACCGGGCCCGATCCCGGCGAGCTCGACGACCTTCACACCGCGCAGCGGACCGGTGCCCTGACCAAGCTGAAGACTCATGTGCGGATCATGACAGATTTACTGTCACGGTTGGCTGGTGGGGCAGCGGGGTTTCACAACAGCTGTTGTGAAACCGCGCCACCCCCCCCCCCGACCACCCGAGCCCGCTCCGCCAGCGACTGCCCGAC
>JBQCJL010000292.1:0-3303 GCA_051952795.1 Marmoricola sp. | reverse complement strand
GTAAGGATACCAACGGCACGAACGTGATGGCGACCGTCAAGCGCGACGTCCACGACATCGGAAAGAACATCGTGGTCGTGGTGCTGCAGTGCAACAACTACGAGGTCATCGATCTCGGGGTGATGGTGCCTGCCCAGAAGATCCTGGACGCCGCCAAGGAGCACGATGCCGACATCATCGGCCTGTCCGGGCTGATCACGCCGAGTCTCGACGAGATGGTCAACGTGGCCTCCGAGATGCAGCGGCAGGGCTTCACCATCCCGCTGCTCATCGGCGGCGCCACCACCTCGCGTGCGCACACGGCGGTCAAGGTGGACAAGCGCTACGACCATCCGGTGATCTGGGTGAAGGATGCCTCGCGCTCGGTTCCGGTGGCTGCGACGCTGCTGTCCGACGATCGCCGTCCGGCGCTCCTCGCCGAGGTCGAGGCCGACTACGACGCACTGCGTGAGCGTCATGCCGCCAAGCACGACCGGCCGCTGCTCACGCTCGCGCAGGCCCGTGCGAATGCCCCCGAGATCGTCTGGGAGGGCTACCAGCCGCCCGCGCCGTCCTTCCTCGGCGTCCGGGTCTTCGAGGACGACGACCTCGCCGAGCTGCGCGAGTTCATCGACTGGCAGCCGTTCTTCAACGCGTGGGAGATGAAGGGCAAGTTCCCCGACATCCTCAACAGTCCGACGACGGGCGAGGCTGCACGCAAGCTCTACGACGACGCCCAGGAGATGCTCGACAAGCTGATCGCCGAGAAGTGGCTCACCGCCAACGGCGTCATCGGCCTGTTCCCGGCGAACAGGGTGGCCGACGACGCTGAGGACATCGCCGTCTATGCGGACGAGTCCCGGACCGAGGTCATCGCGACGCTGCACCATCTCCGCCAACAGGGCGAGCACCGCGAGGGCGTGGCCAACAAGTCGCTGGCCGACTTCGTCGCGCCGGCGTCAACGGGGCTCTCGGACTACGTCGGTGCCTTCGCGGTCACCGCCGGACTGGGCAGCCAGGCCAAGATCACCGAGTTCAAGGCAGACCTCGACGACTACTCGGCCATCCTGCTCGAGGCGCTCGCCGACCGGCTCGCCGAGGCCTTCGCCGAGCGGATGCACCAGCGGGTCCGCACGGAGTTCTGGGGCTACGCGGGCGACGAGGACCTCGACAACGACGCGCTGATCGCCGAGCGCTACCGCGGCATCCGGCCGGCACCCGGCTACCCCGCGTGTCCCGAGCACACCGAGAAGCAGACGATCTGGTCCCTGCTCGACGTCGAGGCCAACACCGGCATCGAGCTCACCGAGTCGATGGCGATGTGGCCCGGGGCGGCGGTCAGCGGTCTGTACTTCGCGCACCCGGACGCCCAGTACTTCGTCGTGGGGCGACTGGCACCCGACCAGGTGGCGGACTACGCGGAGCGCAAGGGCTGGGATCTGACCACGGCGCACCGCTGGCTCTCGGCCAACCTCGGCTATGACCCGGAGGACTGAGCTCGAGGGCGTCCTCTGGGACTTCGACGGCACGCTGGTCGACACCGAGCCCTATTGGATGAAGGCGGAGTACCGCCTCGTGGAGAGCTATGACGGCGTCTGGACCCACGAGGACGCCCTGGCTCTGGTGGGCAACGACCTGCTGGAGTCCGGTCGCTACATCATCGAGCGCACCGGGATCCCGCTGACGCCGGCGGAGGTCGTCGACCGATTGCTCGACGACGTGGTCGCCCAGCTGCGTCAGCACATCCCGTGGCGTCCGGGCGGGCGCGAGCTGCTGGCAGACCTCCAGGCGGCGGAGGTGCCGTGCGGAATGGTGACGATGTCCTACGAGCGCTTCGTCGCGCCCGTGCTGGAGGCCCTGCCCGCCGAGACGTTCGCCGTGGTGGTGACGGGGGAGAAGGTCTCCCGCGGCAAGCCACACCCCGAGCCCTACCTCGTCGGCGCGGCAGCCCTCGGCCTCGCGCCTGAGCGCTGTGTCGCCATCGAGGACTCCGTGACCGGCAGCACCTCGGCGATCGCGGCCGGCTGTCCCACGGTGGTCGTTCCGCTGCACGTCGCGGTCGAGCAGCGCGCGGGGGCCGCCGTGCTGCCGGTGCTTCCCCGCTCGTGGGAGGCCTTGCGCGCGGCGGCTGCCCCGGTGTGCGCCGGATACGGTGGGTGACGTGTCCGCGCCCGAGCACCAGCCCGCCGAGCCCGGAGACCGGGGCTATCCGCCCGGAGTGATCCGGCTCGGCCGATTCTTGGGCATCGACGTGCTGCTGCAGCCGTCCTGGCTGGTGGTCGCAGCCCTTCTGAGCTTCATGCTGGCGAGCAACTCACAGATCAGTGACCTGAATCTGGGCGGATGGCGCTACGTCGCCGCGTTCATCTTCGTCGTGGCGCTGTACGTGACGATCTTCGTGCACGAGGTCTCGCATGCGCTCATGGCGCGGCGTCTGGGGATGCCGGTGCGGTGGATCAGCCTGAACTTCCTCGGGGGCCTGACGGCGCTCGAGGGTGAGGCCGCCTCACCGATGGACAGCTTCAAGATCGCCGTGGTCGGCCCGGTCACCTCGTTGGCGATCGGTGCGGTCGCCGTGGGGGCTACCTTCCTGCACCCGCACGGCTTCCTCGGCGTTCTCGTGGAAGGGCTGGCCTGGTCCAACGTGGCGATCGGCGTCCTCAACCTCATCCCCGGATTCCCCCTGGATGGTGGCCGGATCCTGCACGCACTCGCGTGGCGGTGGACCGGTTCCCAGGATCGCGCGCTGCTGATCGCCGGTCAGGTCGGGCGGGCGGCGGTGATCCTCTTCGTCGTCGTGCCACTGCTCGTGGTTCCGCGTGAGTCCAACCCGTTGTTCTCCGCACTCCTCACCGTGGTGATCCTGGCCAGCTTCGTCTGGCTCGGATCCTCAGCCGCGATCCGCACCGCCAAGCTGCGCATGCGCCTGCCGGCGCTCCAGGCGCGGCAGCTGGCGCGCCCGGTCATCGTGGTTCCGGGCGATCTCTCCATCGCCGAGGCGGTCCGGCGCGCGGGTGAGGCCCAGGCCGGCGGCATCCTCACGCACGCCAGCGACGACTCGCTCACGGGCATCGTCAGCGAGTCCGCGCTGCTAGCGGTCCCCGAGCGACAGCGCCCCTGGCAGGCGATCAGCACGGTGGCGCGCCGGGTCGAGGACGGCCTGGTGCTCGCCGCCGACATCGGCGGACAGGACCTGGTGGCCGCCATCGGCAACCTGCCCGCTGAGGAGTATGTGCTGGTGGAGCCGGACCGCAGCATCTACGGCGTCCTGGTCACCCGCGACGTCGACCGCGCGTATCGCGCCGCAACGCAGGGCAAGCAAGG
>JBQCJL010000291.1:0-13165 GCA_051952795.1 Marmoricola sp. | reverse complement strand
ACTCATTCTCGTCGTCGATCCTCCCGATGAGCAGCGCCCACCTGAGCGCCGACCCCCATTCGGCGTACGTCTCCACGCAGAAGGTGCCGGTCACCACGGTCGAGGACCTGGTCGCCGAGCATCAGGTCGATCCCGCCACGAGTCTTCTCAAGGTGGACACCCAGGGATACGAGGCGGAGGTGTTGGCCGGAGCCGGCAAGCTCCTCGAGCAGTTCGGGGCCCTGCAGCTCGAGCTCTCGTTCGTCGAGCTCTACGACGGCCAGAAGCTCTACGACGAGCTGACGGCGCAGGTCCAGGACCTCGGCTTCACGCTCTGGTCGATCGACCCCGGGATCTCCGCCAACGACGGCCGGATGCTGCAGTGCGACGGTCTCTTCCTCCGGCAGCCTGCGGAGTCGGGCAGGTCGTGAGAGTCCTCGTCGATGCGATGTGCGCCGAGTACGGCGGCATCCGCACCTATGTGGAGAACCTGCTCGACGTGTGGCCCCGGGTCTTCCCCGAGGACGAGCTCCACGTGGTGGCCGGCGTCGACTGCACGCTCCCCCGGCATCCGGGCATCCAGTACCGCGAGATCGCCGTCGAGCCCCGGCTCGGTCCCCTCGGTCGGCCGCTGGCTCAGACCGTCCACCTTCGCCGCGCTGCGGCCGAGCTCAAGCCCGACGCGGTGCTCGCGACGCTGCCCTCGACCACCGTGCTCGACCTGGGGAAGCCGACCGCGGTCGTGATCTACGACCTACGGCACCGGCTGCGCCCCGAGCAGTTCTCGCGCCAGACCCGGGTTCTGCGCGCGGTGAGCTACCGACGCGGTTACGCGCTGGCCGACGGCTTCATCAGCATCTCGCAGCGCTCCCTCGACGACCTGCATCGACTCCATCCGAGCACCCAGGCCAAGCCGGGCGTGGTGGCCCATCTCGGCGCGGACCACGTGGACGCCTGGCCGCGCGGCGAGGAACAGCGCTTTGCCGTGGCCTTCGCGCATCAGAGCAACAAGAACCTCGATCTGGTGCTGAACGGCTGGCGGCTAGTGGTCGACCAGAACGCCGAGCGTCCCAAGCTCCTGATCGTCGGGGTCGGCAAGCAGCGCCGCGACGAGGTCGCCGCAGCGATCGCCGCCCTCGGTCTCGAGGACGAGATCGAGCTGGCTCCGTTCCTGCCCGACGAGGAATTCCAGCGCGTCTTCGCGACCGCGCGTCTGGTGGTGTTCCCCTCGGACTTCGAGGGCTTCGGACTGCCGGTCGCCGAGGGCATGCGCTTGGGCATCCCGGTCATCATCGGCCCCGAGCCGGCGACGCGGGAGGTCGCCGCCGGTCACGCGATCGAGATGCCCGAATGGACGGAGGCCGCGCTGGCCGAGGCGATCCAGCGCGCCCTGGGCGTGACCTCCTCCTGGCTGGAGGATGGCCGCCAGTACGCGAAGCGCTATACCTGGGAGGCGACCGTGCGCCAGACGCGCGACCTGCTCACCCGAATCGCCCCCGGAGCGTGATCCAATGCCCTCCATCACGGCGCGCATCACCCGACTTCCACGCAACTCCCACTCGGAAGGAACCGAGAACATGCCGAGCCCCGCAGTCGCCCTGAACCGAGCGCTCATCCACCTGCGCGTGAAGGCACGCTCCTTCCTGCCCGACGACACCCCGAAGCGCCGCATGGTCCAGGGGACGCCCCTCTGGATGCCGCGGGCGCACCGTCTTGCCGACTACGCGGCTCACTCCCCCGAGTACAGCCAGAACCTGGTGCGGTTCGCCGAGGTGCTCGATGCGGGCAAGGAGCTCCAGTTCATCGATGTGGGCGCGAACATCGGCGACTCGACCGTCCAGATCCTCGCGGCCCGCCCGGGCTCGGCACTGTGCGTCGAGGCGGACGGCTACTGGCTGCCGTTCCTCGAGAAGAACGTGACGGACCTCGAGGCGACGATCGCGCACCATCTGCTGGTCCCCGACGGCAACACGGGCACCGAGGCACGGCGTCCGGTGCGCAACAACCGAGGTACCACCCACTTCTCGACCGGCGAGGACGCGGGCACGGGCTCGCCCATCCAGATCTCGGATCTGCCCGCCACGTTCCCGGAGTTCGACAACGTGCGACTGATCAAGTCGGACACCGACGGGTACGACGTCGTCCTGATCCCGGCGCTGGCGCGCACCTACGCGGCCACGCGACCGGCCCTCTTCTTCGAGTTCGACGTCGCGTTGAGCCACAACGCCGGCAACACCACCCCCGAGGACGTCTTCACCGACGCCGTGGCGCTGGGCTACAGCACCTTCGCGGCGTGGGACAACCGAGGCCTACCGGTCGCGGTGTTCCATGCCGACGGCATCGACGCCGCGATGGTCCGCCACCACGCAGACGTGGCGGCCGGTGGGACCGCCTATTGGGACGTGGCCGCGATCCACGACGAGGACGCCGCCGGACGCGAGGCGATCGAGCGGCTGACTCAGGGCTGGTCGACGATCAGGTAGGTCGACCCGGCGAAGTCCTGCAGGTCGCCGGGGATGTCGAGACCCCGGTCATGCCCACGCGGTGCGAACCGGGGCAGCACCGTGCTGAGCTCGTCGACGCGGCCGTACTGCAGCATCGAGCCCGACACCAGGATCCGGACCCGGTCGTTGTCGGCCAGGTAGGCGTGGAGCAGCGTGCTCTCGGTCCAGAAGAACAGCGCGCGCTCAAGGATGTCCCGCTGGTAGTCGTAGGGGAACGTGATGTCGTGGAAGTGGACCACCACGCCCGCGTTCAGGCGCGGGAGCACCTCCAGGATCATCCGGTTGACCTCGCTGCCCGGCTTCACCGTGTGCGTGGAGTCGATGAAGAGCAGGTCTCCAGCCTCCAGGCTCGTGAAGACGTCGAGAGAGGCGGTCTGCGCGGGCTCGGCGAGCAGGTCGATCGACCCGGCGCCGGCCAAACGCTGCAGGTACTCGGTCGGGTAGGGATCGACGCACGTGACCCTCGTTCCGGTGCCGTGCCGCTCCGCGGCGGCGAGGATGACGGCCGTCGACACGCCAGCACCCACCTGGACCACCCGCTGCGGCCGCTTGGTCGCGATGTGCGCGTAGAGCATCTGCGCCTCGGCCGGGCCGAAGCCGATGGCACCGTTGGCCTGAGTGGCGTGCTCGTAGATGTCGAAGTCCGCCAGGTCCTTGGCAAGTGCATCGGTGAACCAGCCGCGCAGCTCGACGAGCTGCTCATCGAGGTCGGTGCCGCGCACACCCGGCATCTCGCTGGCCTGGCGCCAGCTGTCGTCGGCGGTGAGCTGACGGACGTCCGGCACCGCCGAGTAGAAGTGGCGGGGCAGCACGTCGACCCTGAGTCGCTGCCCGACCGTGAACGCACGGTGGAGTGCACGCTTGCCCAGCTCGCGGCCCTGGCCGCCGGTACCCTGCTTCAACATCATCGTCCCGTGCCCTCGTCACCTGGATGTGCATTGCCTCAGACGCGGAGCCTAGTGGCAGGCCGCCGCGCTGCTTCTCACAACTCGATCGGTCGCAGCAGATCCTCGAGCGACACGTGCGAGATCACCCGCGCCGGGACGCCGCCGACGATGTCGCCCCGGGCCACGTCCGCCCTGACGACCGCGTTCGCTCCGACCACGCAGCCTGTGCCGAGCCGATGCCCGCCGAGCACCACCGCATTGGCGCCGATGGTGACGTGGTCCTCCAACGTCGGGAACACCGCGTTGTTGCGCCCGCCTCGGCCGGTCTCACCCAGGACGACCCCGGAGGTGAGCCGGCAGTCCGCGCCGATGACGACCCCGGAGCCCACCACCAGCCCCGACGTGTGCATCAGAGCCAGGCCAGGGCCGATGCGGGCATCGGGGTGGATCTCCGCGCCCGTCCACGCGAGAGCGATGGCTCGCACGAGGAAGGCCAGCGGGCGCAGGGGCGAGGTCGCCAGCGCGTGGCTCACCCGGAACAGGATCACCGCGTGGAGCTGCGGGGTGATCAGCGCCTTGCCGAGCACGCGCACCCAATAGCTGCGACCCGAATAGATGTCGGGATTGACGGCGGCCCTGAGATCCGCGAGGAGAAGACCGCGCGAACTGGTGTCAGCGAAGTCCTCCGGCCGCATATCCGCAGCGTAGACGACACCGCCCGCGCTCTGGCATTCGGGCCGACACGCCCGTCGGCTTCGGTATCCTTCGCTGCAAGCAGAACCGCATCCGTTCCCGGCCAGACGGGAGGAGGTCTGAGATGAGCACTCTTCTCCTGCTGACGAATGCCCTCCAGTCCTCCGCCGACGTGCTGCCCGGACTGGGTCTTCTGGGCCACCACGTCAAGGTGCTCCCGGCGACCGGGAGCGCCCTGCTCGAGGCTCCGGACTGCGACATCGTGCTGGTGGACGGTCGCCGCGAGCTGGCGCAGGCCCGCGATCTCTGTCGGCTGATCCGCACCACCGGCTCGGACCAGCCGGTGCTGCTCATCCTCACCGAGGGCGGCCTCGCCATCATCGCGGCCGATTGGGGCATGGACGACATGCTCCGGGAGAGCGCGACGCCCGCCGAGATCGAGGCGCGACTGCGGGTGCTCGTGGGCCGCGTGCAGGCTCGGCATGACAAGGACGACCCCGAGGCCCACATCATCCGTACCGGCGAGGTCGTGGTCGACGATGCCGCGTACACGGCACGCGTGGGCCGTCGCCAGCTCGATCTGACCTTCAAGGAGTTCGAGCTGCTCAAGTACCTGGCGCAGCACCCGGGTCGCGTGTTCACCCGCGAGCAGCTGCTCCAGGAGGTGTGGGGCTACGACTACTTCGGCGGCACCCGCACCGTGGACGTCCACGTCCGGCGCCTCCGCGCCAAGCTGGGGCCCGAGAACGAGTCGCTCATCGGAACCGTCCGCAACGTGGGCTACCGATTCGTCCTGCCGCCCAAGGAGAAGCCGGCGGTCGAGGCGGACACCGAGGATGCGGCCGCCGAATCCGCAACCCCCATGGCCTAAGGTCGGGGCATGCCCCCCACGGAGATCACGGGTGACCAGTTCGGGGTCCACGACTCCTCGACATTCGCCGCGGACCTGCGCCGCATCGCCGAGGCCTGCGACGCCGCAGACGGGGTCATCACCCTCAACGAGCAGGCGTGCCTGCAGCTGAAGTACCGCGGCCTACGCGACGCGCGCCTATGGATCGACGACGACCCGGCATCGGGTTTCGCGCTGCTGCACGGGGAGATCCTCGATCTTGCAGTGCACCCGGATGCCCGCGGTCGCGGCCTGGGCACCGCCCTCGCGACGGCCGCGCTGGCCGAGTCCGGGCGGGTCGAGGCCTGGTCCCACGCCGACCACCCGGCCGCGGCCAAGATCGCCGCGCGCTTCGGAATCCCTCGGGAGCGGGACCTGCGGATCATGTCCCGTCCGACCAGTGAGCCGGTCGCCTCCGCGCCGGTTCCGGACGGCATCGCGATCCGGACCTTCAAGCCCTCGGACTCCGACGCGTTGCTGGCCATCAACGCGCACGCCTTCGCCACGCACCCTGAGCAGGGGCACATGACGCCCGAGGACTTCCTCGAGCGCACCTCGGAGCCGTGGTTCGACCCGAACGGGCTGTTCCTTGCGGTATCGAGCGACGACCCGGACGAGGTCCTCGGGTTCCACTGGACCAAGGTCCACGGGGACGAGAAGCCGCCGTATGGCGAGGTCTACGTGGTCGCGGTCAGTCCGAAGGCGGCCGGGAAGGGACTCGGGACCCTGCTGACCCAGGTGGGCCTGCGTCATCTGGCGAGCACAGGCGTCGGCGAGGTCATCCTCTATGTCGACGGCGACAACGACGCCGCGACGGCCGTCTATCAGGGTCAGGGCTTCCGGATCGTGCGCACCGAGGCCCAGTACCGCGGCACGCCGGTCATCGACTAGACGTCGAGCGCCCGCAGCACCTGATCGCGTCGCGGCACTCCGGTCGCCCGGTGCCGCTCGACGCCGTCCGCACCCAGGATGAGCGTGGTCGGGGTCCGGAAGATGCCGAGCTCGCGGACGAGCTCGAGGTGATGCTCGGCGTCGATCTCGACGTGCGTCACTCCGGGGGTCGCCTCGGCGACCGCCGCCAGCACCTGCCTGGTCGTGCGACAGGGCGCACAGAACGCCGAGGAGAACTGGACCAAGGTGGCGCGCTCGCCGAGCTGCTCCGACCACGGGTGGTCTCGATGCGATGACGCCGCCGAATCGCCGCCGCTGGCAGCGACGCCATGCACCCGATGGGTGCCGCACAGGCGGCCGTCGGTGGCCGCGCGCCACAAGCCGAACGCCGTCGCCACGGCGATCGCGACGAGCAGTACCCAGAGTCCGACACCCATGTCAGGGCCAACGCCCTCGCGGTCCTGCGGATTCCCGTCAGGCGAGAGCGCGGCGCAGCTCGGCCGCCGTCTCCAGGTTGTACGACAGCGCCTCGCGGCCCGCTCCGACGATGTTGAAGAACCCATGGATCATCGAGGGGTACCGGCGCTGTCGCACCTCCACCCCATGCTCGGCGAGCAGGCGCGCGTAGGCCTCGCCCTCGTCGCGCAGCGGGTCGAACCCGGCGGTGATCACGTAGGCCGGCGCCAGTCCGTCCGGGAAGGACGTGCGGCGCAGCACGGAGATGTCCGGATCGCTGGGGTCCGCCGCGCCGACGTAGGCGTCCTTCGCCTGGTCCATGAACTTGTTGGTCAGGAAGAAGCCCTCGCCGAACGTGTTGCGACTCGCACTGCGCTCGGCGAAGTCGGTGGCGGGGTAGATGAGCAGCTGGAACGCCAGCGGCAGCCCCTTCTCGGCGGCGTGGATGGCCACCGCCGCTGAGAAGTAGCCCCCGGCCGAGTCGCCGCCGACCGCCAGACGCTCGACGTCGGCACCGATGGACTCGGCATTCTCGACCAGCCAGTCGTAGGCGGCCCGGCAGTCGTCGAGTCCCGCAGGGTACGGATGCTCGGGCGCCAGTCGGTAGTCGACCGAGAGCAGCTGCACGCCCGAGTTCTCCGCCAGGAACCGTGCGGCCGCCTCATGGGTGCCGTGCTGCCCGCCGTAGACCATGCCGCCACCGTGGATAAAGAGCATCGTCGGCACCCGGTCCTCGCGCAGCCGCTCGGTCGGCGTGTAGAGCCGGAGGTCGATGGGTCCCTGGGGACCCGCGATCTGCAGGTCGCGGGTGGCTCCGATCGGCTGCATCCCGCCGACCAGGCGCGACTGCAGTGCGAGCGACTTCCTCGCCTGCTCCCAGGGCAGATCCTCAGCGGGCGTCTCCCGAGCGATCCGCTGCAGCCGCAGCATCAGCTGTGTCTCCGGGGCCAGCCCCTGGCCCTCGATCTGGACCTGCTTGCCGGCGAGCACCGAGACCACCGGCTGCGGCAGCCCCATCAGACCCCGCACCAGGGCCGCCTTGAAACGTTCAGCGATCGACATGGGCCTGAGTCTAGGGACGCCGACGTAACCCGTCGTTCACCATCGAGTGACAGACTCTGGTGCCATGACGATCGGCGCGGTGCCCGGAGAGACGGAGCAGCGGGAGGACAAGCCGGTGGTTCCCGCCCTGCAACAGGTCCGAGACCTCGACGAAACCCATCCCGATCGGTTCCTGGACCGCGAGCTCTCCTGGCTTCGGTTCAACCAGCGGGTCCTCGAACTGGCCGAGGACACCTCGCTGCCTCTGCTCGAGCGGGTTCGCTACGCGGCCATCTTCGCGAGCAATCTCGACGAGTTCTTCATGGTCCGCGTCGCCGGACTGAAGCGTCGCATCGCCGCGGGCGTCGCGGTCCAAGCCGCGTCCGGCCTGATGCCGCGGGAGGTGCTCGAGCAGATCTGGTCCGTGACCGCCGAGCAGATGCTGCGCCACGCGCGGCTGTTCCGCGACGAGATCCTGCCGGCGCTGGCCGAGGCGGACATCGAGCTGCTGCGCTGGGACGACCTCACCCGCGAGGAGCAGCAGACCGCCAAGAGGCTGTTCAAGCAACGGGTCTTCCCGGTCCTCACGCCGCTCGCCGTCGATCCGGCACACCCCTTCCCCTACATCTCGGGCCTCTCGCTCAACCTCGCCGTGCTGGTGCGGAACCCGAAGACGGGCAAGGAGCACTTCGCTCGCGTCAAGGTGCCGCAGATCTTCGACCGCTTCGTGGAGGTCAGCAAGCACCGGTTCGTGCCGCTCGAGGACGTGATCGCGGATCGCTCGCGCAAGCTCTTCCCCGGCATGGAGGTACTCGCCGTCCACACCTTCCGCGTGACGCGCAACGAGGACCTCGAGGTCGAGGAGGACGACGCCGAGAACCTGCTGCAGGCGCTGGAGAAGGAGTTGTCGCGGCGCCGGTTCGGGCCGCCGGTGCGCCTCGAGGTCGAGGAGTCGATGGACAAGCACGTCCTGGAGCTGCTCGTCTCCGAGCTGGGCATCTCCGATGCCGAGGTCGTGCGCCTCCCCGGTCCGCTGGATCTGCGTGGGCTCAACGACATCGCCGACCTCGACCGCCAGGACCTGAAGTACGCGCGTTACGTGCCGCGCACGCACCGGCTCCTCGCCCCCGTCGAATCCGCATCGCCGGTGGACGTGTTCAAGGCGCTACGACGCTCCGACGTGCTGCTGCACCACCCCTACGACTCGTTCGCCACCTCCGTGCAGCGGTTCCTCGAGCAGGCGGCCGCCGACAAGCGGGTGCTCGCGATCAAGCAGACGCTGTACCGGACCTCGGGCGACTCGCCCATCATCGATGCGCTGATCGATGCGGCCGAGGCCGGCAAGCAGGTGCTCGTCATCGTCGAGATCAAGGCGCGCTTCGACGAGCAGGCGAACATCCGTTGGGCCCGCAAGCTCGAGCAGGCGGGCTGCCACGTGGTCTACGGCCAGGTCGGCCTCAAGACCCATGCCAAGCTCGCCATGGTCGTGCGCGACGAGCCCGAGGGGCTCAAGCGCTACACCCACATCGGCACCGGCAACTACAACCCGAAGACCGCGCGTCTCTACGAGGACTTCGGCCTGCTCACCACCAACGAGTACATCGGCGAGGCGGTCGCCCACCTCTTCAACAACCTGTCCGGCTTCTCGCGCGATGCCCTCTACGAGGAGATCCTGGTGGCGCCGCAGTCGGCGCGCAGCGGCTTGATCGCGCAGATCCGCCACGAGGTCGAGCACCACCAGGCCGGGCGTCCCGCGCGGATCCGCTTCACGGCGAACTCGATCGTCGACGAGGCCGTGATCGACGAGCTGTACCGCGCCTCGCAGGCGGGTGTCCCCATCGACCTCTTCGTCCGTGGCATCTGCGCTGTCCGGCCCGGTGTTCCGGGGCTCTCCGAGACCATCCGGGTGCGCTCGATCCTGGGACGCTACCTGGAGCACAGCCGCGTCTACTGGTTCGAGAACGCCGGCGATCCGATCGCCTACATCGGTTCAGCCGACCTGATGCACCGCAACTTGGACCGCCGCGTCGAGGTCCTGGTGAAGCTGCCGACCGAGGCCGCCGTCGCCGAGGTGGGCCGGGTGCTCGACCTGGCCTTCGCCGACACGACGGACGCGTGGGAGCTCGACAGCGACGGCACCTGGACGCGCGGCCCGGCGCCGGAGGTGCGGGTCGGCTACCACCAGGCGCTCATCGAGCACTACCTCGCCCGTCGCTGACGGTTCGCCGGGCGGCGGCGCGGTTTCACAACAGGTGTTGTGGCCTTCCGGCTTCCCGACCGAAATTTCCCTCAAGAAGCCACGACGTCACAACAGGTGTTGTGAAACCGCCGGCCGCGGCCGACCGACACCGCCGTCAGCAGGTCGCGAAGACGAGCGGACCCGAGTATAGCGACGAGAGCGGGAAGACTCCGCTGCGCTTCGGTTGCATCGTCAACAGGATCGTCGAGTTCTTGGTCGAGGCCGACTCGAGAGTGAAGTCGTCGGAGAAGTTCTGCGGGCCGCGGCCGTACTCGGGACCGATCGCCAGACTGGCCCGGGCCTTCAGGTCGCCTTGGGCCACGCTCGCAGAGGTGAACTGCTCGGCGGCGGTCAACACGCCCTCGCTGTCCAGCGCCAGCGTGAAGCCGACCAGCGGTGTGATCTGACCGGCGGCGCTGATCGCCCGCTGGGCCTGCGCCTGAGAGTCGGCATCGGCGTTGGACATGGCGAGGTCGGCGCAGACGAAGTCGCGCGTCCACACGACGGCCGCGGCGGGCTCGTCGATGTTGTTGAGCATCGTCGACACCGAGTCGACCGAGCTCAACGCCTTCTGCTTCCCGGCGACCACCGCTTGGTCCATCGCGAGGTAGCTGGGCAGGGAGCTCGCGAGGACCAGATGCTGGTCGGGCAGCAGGACGAGGTTGGAGAACTCGGCCGAGATCGACGGATCGATGCTGGCCAGCACGTCGGTGCCGCCCGTCCACGCTCCGGTGGAGGACTTCGGCGCGGTGTAGCCCGCCTTGCGCAGCAGCGAACGGATGCCGTCGAAGTCGACGGTGTCGTTGAGGCGGACGACCTCGACCTGCCCGTTGGGCGCCTGCCCGTAGGCCTCCCACTGGGCGTTGGCCGGGGAGAAGCCCAGGGTCTTCTGCAGCGCCGGGCCCGACGGCGCCATCACCGAGGTCGGACTGAGGTCGGCCTCGAAGGCGCGTTGGAGCCAGCTGCTCATCGTGCTGACCTCGGCATCGCGATAGACGCGCAGCTCGAGCCGCACCGCCGACCAATCGGTGAAGCCCAGGCGCTGCGTGGCGACCGGCATCGTGGTGATGGCCCCGAGCAGTCCGCTGGGGTGCTGTTCACGCCACCAGCGAGCCCAGATCGCGCTTCCGGCGACCAGAACCAGCACGATCGCCACCACGATCGCCGCCACGCGCGGCGCCCGGCGCCGGAAGGCGCGGCGCACGACTGCAGGCAACTCGAGATTCACGGCTTCTCCGTTCGACCCCTCCACGACGACAGCACGCGTGTGGTGTGAGACTACTGGCATGTCCCGGGGTGCCGATGTGGTCGCAGCGGGTGCCGTCATCACGCGCCGCGGCGGGCGCGAGGTCCTGCTCGTGCATCGCCCCAAGTACGACGACTGGTCCTTCCCCAAGGGGAAGCAGGATCCGGGCGAACACGTGGTCGCCACGGCGACCCGCGAGATCGCCGAGGAGACCGGGCTGAAGGTGCACCTGGGACGCCCGCTGCCACCGCAGTACTACGAGGTGAGCGCGGGTCGGTCGAAGGTCGTCAACTACTGGGTCGCACGCCTGGCGGAGCCGTCGGAGAAGCCCTTCGTCCCCAACAGCGAGGTGGACGAGATCCGGTGGCTGCCCACCTCGGCGGCGGCCCAGCGGCTGAGTTATCTCGACGATGTCGAGATCCTCGACGCGTTCCGCACCCAACCGAAGCGAACGCGGGCGCTGGTGATCCTGCGCCACGCCACCGCGCAGAAGAGGGCCGCGTGGAAGGCGGCTGACTCCGAGCGACCCCTGAGTCGCCAGGGACGGGCCGAGGCAGAGGTGCTGACCTCGGCGCTCGCCGCGTACGGCATCAGCGAGATCCACAGCTCCCCCAGCGCGCGATGTCGCCAGACCGTCGCCCCGCTCGCCGAGGCGATCGGTACGGGCGTGATCGACCACCCCGAGATCAGTGAGGAGGACGAGAGCATCCGAGGCGTCAAGAGCCTGCTCGACGGCCTGCTGGCCTCGTCCCGATCAGCGGTGGTCTGCAGTCACCGCCCCGTCCTCCCGGAGTTCTTCGCGCACCTGGGCATCCAGGAGGAACCGCTGGCCCCGGCCGAATTCGTGACCTGCCATCACCGCAAGGGTCGTATCGTCGCCATCGAGCGGCATCTGTGCTCCTGAGCGCACGACGAGTGTGAACGACGCAACAATTTAGGCTGAGAAACCCTTGCAGGACATGCATCGTTCACCTTCCGTTCACCGAGGGCGGCCCATCGAGACACCTCGACTTCCTACGTTCAGGGCAACTCAAACCTTGAGGAATCAGGAGATACAAGTGAACGTCACTTCTCTGCGTCGCGTCGCCGTCCCGGCGACCGCCGCACTTGCGCTCAGCCTCTCCCTTGCGGCCTGCGGCTCGTCGTCGAGCAGCACGCCCAGCGGCAACAACAGTGGCTCTGCCGGTGGCGCGGTCTCGGGCACCGTCAACGGTGCCGGATCGACCGCTCAGCAGGCCGCTCAGGGCATCTGGGCCGCTGGCGTCAAGAGCTCCAACCCGAACCTGACTGTCAACTACGCGGGCGTGGGCTCGGGCGGTGGCGTCACTCAGTTCAACGCCGGCGGCGTCGCGTTCGCCGGCTCCGACAGCGCGCTGAAGCTTCCGGACGAGGTCGCTGCGGCCAAGTCGCGGTGTGGCGGCGACGTCATCGAGGCGCCCGACTACGTGAGCGCGATCGCGGTCGCCTACAACGTTCCGGGCGTCAAGGCGCTCAAGCTCGACGCCGCCACGATCGCCAAGATCTTCCTGGGCAAGATCACCAACTGGAACGACGCCGCGATCAAGGCCCTCAACCCGGGCGTGACCCTGCCGAGCCTGGCGATCACGCCGATCCACCGTTCGGACAAGTCGGGTACTACCAAGAACTTCACCGATTACCTGAACAAGGCCGCGGGCGGCGCGTGGGCGGCGAAGGCCGACAGCGTGTGGCCCACGACGGCGACGGCGGGAAGCTCGGCCAAGGGCACCTCGGGTGTCGTGTCCGCGCTGCAGACCGCCAAGGGTGGCATCGCCTACGTCGACGACAGCCAGGCTGGCAGCCTGTCCAAGGCGTCCATCAAGGTCGGCTCGAGCTTCGTTCAGCCGAGTGCGGCTGGTGCGGCCAAGGACGTGGCTCTGTCCAAGCAGCAGCCGGGCCGAGGCGCGAACGACTTCGCCCTGAGCATCGAGCGCAACTCGACCGACCCCACGGCCTACCCGATCACGTTGGTCTCGTACCTGATCGCGTGCCCGACGTACCCCGCCGCTCAGGAGCCCGCAGTCAAGGCGTTCCTCAGCTACGTGGTGAGCACTCCCGGTCAGCAGGCAGCCGCTGCTAACGTCGGGTCGGCTCCGCTCCCTGCCGCTCTCGCCTCGAAGGCACAGGCTGCGATCGCCTCGATCAAGGCCAAGTGAGGGAGAAGAACCCAACGTGACTGATGTCACCGTGAAGACCAGATCGCCCAAGCGCCCCGTGGGCGCTCTGGTCTTAGGGTCAACCCTCCGAGGAGCCGGACTTCTGATCCAGGTGGGACTTGCCGGGGTTGCGGTCTTCCTCACGATCCAGGGCTTGCCCGGGTTC
>JBQCJL010000290.1:0-2162 GCA_051952795.1 Marmoricola sp. | reverse complement strand
CCTCGACGTGGGCGAGCGCGGTGTTGCTCCGGTCGAGGCCCACGCGCGCGGCCAACCGGAACGCGGTCCCCATGCGACGCTGCGCCAGGTCCGCGGTGCCGAACCCGGTGTCCACGAGCGTCAGGCCGTCGGCGCCCTCGACCAGCAGGCAGTGCGCGACCAAGGTGCTGGGCATCAGCCGACCGCCGAACGATCCGAGGGGCGCCATGTGCGCGGCACTGAAGTGGTGCACTGCGGTAACCATGTGAAAGATCGTGCCACGTAGGGTTTGCGGGTGCCCAACCCGCCCAGCCTGCTCTCGCGCCGGTTCTGGGGGGCTCACGTCCTGATGATCGCGGCGGTGGCGGCCTCGATCGCGCTGGCCACGTGGCAGTTCGACGTCTGGCAGGCCAGTAGGCGTGCCCAGGAGCACGACAACTCCACGTTGCCTCCCGTCGCGCTCGCCGAGGTCTTCGCCCAGGGCCAGGCGTTTCCGGGCAAGGACATCGGGCGTCCGGTGACGCTGACCGGGCGGTGGGATCCGCGCCAGACCTTCTTCGTCGCAGGTGTGCGCTCCGCTGCCGCCCCCAGGCTCAAGGGCTACTGGGCGGTGACGCCAGTGGTCATCGGCAAGGCCGCGATTCCGGTCGTGCGCGGGTGGGTGCGGACCGCTGCCGCACCCGCGGTCTCACCGACGCCGGTGGCGATCTCCGGCTGGCTCGAGCCGAGCGACGAGACGAATCCCGTCGAGATCCGGCGCGGCGTCTTCGGATCGCTGAGTGTTGCCGCGCTCGCTCAGGTGAGCACCAGGCCGCTCTATTCGGGGTACGTGGTGGCCAAGACGGCCACCAGTGGGCTCGCGGGCGTGCAGACCCTGGGCCCCACCGAGACCTCGACGTCGGGCGCCGACTTCGGCACGGGACTGCGCAACTTCCTCTACGGGCTGCAGTGGTGGCTGTTCGCCGGGCTCGCGGTCTACCTGTGGTGGCGATGGTGCCGAGACCAGCGCCAGGCGGCTCATGAGGAGCAGGTAGCCTCGGCGGCATCATGAAGGCACTGTTCCTGCTCTACCGCGTGCTGGCCACGGTGGTGGGCTTGTCGATCATCACGCTCGTGGTGGTCGGCATTCCGTTGAAGTACGCCTACAAGGTGGTTCCGAGCTTCTGGCCGGACTTCCTCGAGCAGGGCGCGAGCGGTCAGATGCTCGGCGCGCACATCAACATGTACCTGGGCATCGCCCATGGCTTCATCTACATGGCCTTCGTCCTGGTCGCGCTGATCCTGGCGAACGAGTCGCGGTGGTCGCTGCCGTTCACCGTGGTCACGCTGCTCTGCGGCACCGTTCCCTTCGTCTCGTTCTGGGCCGAGGCGCGCGCCATCAAGCGCGTGCGCACGGAGCACCCGGAATGGTCGTCGGCTCAGCCGGCCACGTAGTTCGCACCCAACGAAAGCGAGTTCCCCCATGTCCGACCTCCAGGCGACGCTGCACACCAACCGCGGCGACATCGTGCTCAACCTGTTCCCCAACCACGCGCCCAAGACGGTCGAGAACTTCGTCGGTCTCGCCGAGGGCACGATCGACTACAAGGACGACGCGGGTCGCTCGGGCGTCAAGTACTACGACGGTCTCGGCTTCCACCGCGTCATCGACAACTTCATGATCCAGGGCGGGTGCCCGCTCGGCACCGGCACCGGCGGCCCGGGCTACAAGTTCAAGGACGAGTTCCACCCCGAGCTCGCCTTCACCAAGCCGTACCTCCTCGCGATGGCCAACGCCGGTCCGGGCACCAACGGCTCGCAGTTCTTCATCACGACCGTCCCCACCGAGTGGCTGACCAACCGCCACACGATCTTCGGCGAGGTCGCCGACCAGGCCTCCCGTGACGTCGTGGACGCGATCGGCACCACCCCGGTCGGTCCGGGAGACCGCCCGGTGAACCCGGTGATCATCGAGTCGGTTGAGATCACCCGCGCCTGACACACCTCCATGACAGACCAAGCCGCGCCGCAGTGCTACCGCCATCCGGGTCGTCCGACCTGGATCAGCTGTCAGCGCTGCGGCCGGCCCATCTGTCCGGACTGCATGGTGCCCGCATCAGTCGGGTTCCAATGTCCTGAGTGTGTGGACCAGGGGCGTAAGACGGTGCGCCAGCCGCGCACCGCGTTCGGTGGGCGGATCAGCG
>JBQCJL010000289.1:0-5658 GCA_051952795.1 Marmoricola sp. | reverse complement strand
GACGGACCTGTCGGAGCTGTTGGCGGGGAGGCTCGGATGAGCCAGATGCTGTCCGCGGTCGATCCCCGCGTGGCCCAAGGCGCCCCGTCGGCCCTGGCGGACCTCAACGCGCGGGGGCTGTTCCGTGCCGCCGACGTCCACGTCGCGGAGGCGCTCTGCCGCCTCGCTGCCTCGTCCGCGCCGCTCGAGGCAGCCTCCGACGAGGCGCTCGTGCTCTTGGCCGTCGCGCTCGCCGTCCATGCGGTGCGCGGGGGCTCGGTATGCGTCGACCTCGCCACCGTGGCGGAGACGTCGTTCGAACTCGAACGGCCCCAGGGCAGCGACGAGGCCCAGGTTCTCGCCCCCGGCGACTGGGAGTGGCCGGAGGCGGACCAGTGGGTCGCTGCCGTGGCGGCCAGTCCCTTGATCGCGCAGCAGGTCCTGCGTCTCGAAGGTTCGCGGCTCTATCTCGACCGGTATTGGCGCGACGAGGGACAGGTGGTGGCCGACCTGCTCGCCCGCCTCGACTCGACCGATCCCGAGGTGGACGTCGCCGTCTTAGCGCGCGGTGTCGAGCGGGTCTTCCCCACCGCCGGCTACGACGAGCAGCGAGCCGCTGTCGATCTGGCCGCGAGGCAGCGGACCACAGTCCTGACGGGTGGCCCCGGAACGGGGAAGACCACGGCGACCGCGGGGCTCCTCGCCCTGCTGATCGAGCAGGACCAGATCGTGCATGGGCGGACGCCGCGGATCGCGCTCACCGCGCCGACCGCTCGCGCCGCGGCTCGGCTGCAGGAGGCGATCGCCGAGTCGAGCGCGCAGCTGAGCGCCGAGGACCGGGGTCGGTTGGGCGCCCTGACCGCCTCCACGCTGCACCGCCTCCTCGGTTGGCGGCCGGATTCCGGAGTCCGCTTCAAGCACAACCGGCACCGGACGCTGCCCTACGACATCGTGGTCGTCGACGAGGCGTCGATGGTCTCCCTCACCCTGATGGCTCGGCTGCTCGAGGCCTTGAGGCCGCAGACGCGCCTGATCCTGCTGGGCGACCCCGGGCAGTTGGTGTCGGTCGAGGCCGGCGCCGTGCTCGCGGACCTCGTCGAGGGTTTCCGGGGTCGGGCCGACAGTCCCGTGGTCGAGCTGTCGACCGTGCATCGCTTCGGTGGTGGCATCGGGGATCTGGCCGCTGCCCTGCGTGCCGCCGACGCGGACGGGGTGATCAGCGTTCTGAGGAGCGGCCTCGACGACGTCGAGTGGGTGGACCCGGCGGACGAGAGCGCGATGGCAGCGGTGCGGGACAGCGCCCGTCGGTGGGCCCTGGGTCTGCGGGCGGCCGCGGAGAGCGGGGACGGCGCGGCAGCGGTAGCGGCCCTGCACCAGCATCGGCTTCTCTGCGCGCACCGGGAAGGGCGCTACGGCGCGGAGGGGTGGAACCGGATCGTCGAGCAGCTGGTCGCCGAGAGCATCGGCGGCCCGGACTATCGCGACTGGTTCCCGGGACGGCCCGTGCTCGTCACCGCGAACGACCGCGGCCTGGGCATCTACAACGGCGACCTCGGCGTGGCTGTCCGCGAGGGGGACAGCCGGCTGCGGGTGCACTTCCCCACTCCGGGGGGAACGCGCGCGTTGACCACCAGCCGCCTCCCCGCGCAGCAGACCGCCTATGCGATGACCGTCCACAAGGCGCAGGGAAGCCAGGCCGAGGAGATCAGCGTGATCCTGCCGCCTGCGGAGTCGGCACTCTCGACGCGTGCGCTCTTCTACACGGCCGTGACGCGGGCCCAGCGCAAGGTCCGGGTGGTCGGATCGGAGCAGGCCGTTCGCGCTGCCGTCGGCCGCGAAGCCCAGCGCGCGACCGGACTGGCTCAGCGCCTGGTCACCAGCTCGGACCGAACACGGCCGACGGATCCACCGCCTGCTTGATCGATCGCAGCCGCTCGAGGTGACTCCCGAAGAACGAGCTCGACGGCAACGTGGGGTCGACGTAGTTCACGTACGCCGCCTGACCCCACCAGGGCACCAGCGTGCCGCGCAGGTGTCGCGCCCAGGCCTGGGCCTGCTGGATGCGTGCGACCTGCGTGACGGTGGCGGTGTACTGCACGGTGAACAGGGCGCCGCGATACGGCCACGCGGTGGCGTCATGCGGCAGGTCGTTCGTGGCACCGCCGAGTGAGTCGATCGAGATGCCCGCCTCCTTCAGGGTGCTCGGCGTCGCGCTGACCGCATCGAGGATCGTCGCTATCCCGGCAGCGGGAAGGGTGCGGGACGCGACATGCGAGGTCGCCGCCAAGGGCTCGCGTTCGAGGGCGCCGCTCGGGCCGGTATGACAGCGGCTGACCGGGATGCCGGCGCAGCCCGCGTAGGTGGCCATCGCCTGGCCATAGCTGACGGTGGAATCGAACGAGCCGACAGGCGGCGGGCAGTGCGCGAGCAGGCGTGGGAGCGGGTTGGTGCCGGCCGGTCCGATCCAGGTCCCCGACAACAGCAGCGATGGTCCGCTGGCGTGCTTGGCGCCGCCGAGCAGCTTCAGGGTCGCCCAGGCGCGCCGGTCGGCGGTCGTGATCCAGCTCTGCCAGGCCGGCAGCACCTGGGTGATCGAGGCTCCGGCCCATCGGCGGTAGAACGTGTGCACCAACGGCGCGGGCTGGGTGTTCATCGTGAACGAGGTGACCACGCCGAGCCGGCCGCCTCCGCCGCGTAGCGCCCAGAACAGGTCGGACTCCGTGGTGGCGTCGGCCCGCACCAGGTCGCCGTCCGCGTTGACGAGCTGGACGCTGCGAACGCTGTCCGCGGTCAGTCCGTACGCCCGGGTCAGCACCCCGACCCCGCCTCCCAGGGCCAGCCCACCCAGGCCGACCGTGGCGCAGGACCCGCCCGGGATCGCGCGGCCGGCGGCGGCCATGCCGGCGTACGCCTGAGCCAGGGAGATGCCCGATCCGAGGGTCGCCTGGGCGCCGGACACGTCGATGCCGTGCAGTCCGCGTAGGTCGATGACCATCGCGCGCGGGGTCCCGCCCGACGACCAGCCCGCGTAGCTGTGTCCGCCGGAGCGGACGGCGAGGGGCACGTCGTGCTCCCGGGCGAAGCGCACCGCGGCCTGTACATCCGCCGCACTCACCGCTGAGACCACGGCGAGCGGGCGGGCGTCGTCGAACCGGGGATTCTCGGTGAGCCGCGCGGTCGAGTAGGGCCGCGACCCGGGAAGGGCTACGACACCCGTCACCGCGGCGGCGAGCCGGGACCACGGGATGCCGGTGGTTGTCGGTGCCGCGGATGTTGTCGACGTAGGGGTCGGCGTAGGTGGCGGCGTGGTGCCCGTCGGCGGAGCGACGGGCGACCCCGACCCGCATCCGGCGAGCGCGCTCAGCCCGACGACTCCGCCGGCGGCGAGGATGGAGCGACGTCCCAGCACGGGTGCCGGCGTCCCGTCGGGATCCGGTGCGGTGGGCGGAGTGACCGACTTCATTTCCTCATGGTGCTCTCGCCAGGGTGCGCAAACTACGATGACGCGCATGAAGCGCACCATTTACAACGAGGACCACGAGGCATTCCGCGGTTCCGTCAAGGAGTTCCTCGACCGTGAGGTCGTTCCGAACCTGGAGACCTACGAGAAGAACCACGGTCTGACCCGGGACTTCTGGCTGTCAGCCGGTCGCCAGGGCTTCTTGGGCCTGGAGATTCCGGAGGAGTACGGCGGCTCCGAGGCGGGCGACTACCGCTTCAACGCGGTGCTCACCGAGGAACTCGCGAAGGTCAACATGACCCTGCCGAGCTGCGTGGGCATCCACGCGGACATCGTGGCTCCGTACCTGGTGCACCTCACCAACGACGAGCAGAAGAAGCGGTGGCTGCCCAAGTTCTGTTCGGGCGAGCTGCTCACCGCCATCGGCATGACCGAGCCGGGCGGCGGCTCGGACCTCGCGAACCTGAAGACCACGGCCGTCCGCGACGGCGACGACTGGGTGATCAACGGCGCGAAGACGTTCATCACGAACGGTGGTAGCGCCGACCTCGTGGTGGTCGCGGCGCGTACCTCGCCGGAGAAGAAGGCCAAGGGCATCTCGCTGTTCGGCGTCGAGACGGACAAGGCCGGCTACTCGGTCGGTCGTGTGCTCGACAAGGTGGGTCAGGACGAGTCGGACACCGCCGAGCTGTCGTTCGAGAACGTCCGCGTCAGCAACGACGACCTCATCGGCGAGCTGGACACCGGCTTCATCAAGATGATGACCTTCCTGCCGCAGGAGCGCCTCGGCTCGGCGATCACCAACCTCGCCCACGCCGCGCAGATCCTCACCGAGACCATCCAGTACGCGCACGACAGGCAGGCCTTCGGTCAGCCGATCGGCCGGTTCCAGTGGAACAAGTTCCTCATCGCCGAGCTCGTCACCAAGATCGAGGTCACCCAGGCGTTCGTGGACCAGTGCGTGCTCGCGCACACCGCGCATGAGCTCACCGCGATCGACGCCGCGAAGGCCAAGTACTGGACGTCGCAGATCCAGAGCGAGGTCCTGGACCACTGCGTGCAGATCTACGGCGGCTACGGCTACATGAACGAGTACCGCGTGGCCCGCGCCTGGCGCGACGCCCGCGTCACGAAGATCTGGGCCGGCTCCAACGAGATCATGAAGGAACTGATCGGGCGCGACCTCGGCTTCTAGCCCGCCGACCTTGCCCTAATTTCGCGCGACCTTGCACCAAATTCGCGCGAGCTTGCACTTATTGACGTCGACCTTGCACTTCTTTGCTCCTCGTCGAGCGGGAAGTGCAAGGTCGATCGCATTTTGTGCAAGGTCGGCGTCAATACGTGCAAGGTCGGCGTTCGGGGTTCGGCGCGGCAATGAGGGTGAAACACCGGGCGCGTAGGGTCGAGGCATGTCCTACCTGTTGCGGGTGCAGCTGCCCGACGTCCCCGGTTCGCTCGGTCGCCTGGCGACGGCGATCGGTTCGGCGGGCGGCAACATCGACGCGATCGAGATCGTGTCGCGGGAGGGCGGATTCGCCGTCGACGACGTCTTCTTGGCGGCCGACTCGACCGCGATGCCGGACAGCATCGTGTCCGCTTGTCAGCAGCTCGACGGCGTCGAGGTGCTCTGGATCTCCCGCTATGCGGCGGGCACGAACCTGTTCCTCGACCTCGAGGCGGTCGAGGCGATGACCCAGGCTCCGGCGACGGCGGCGGACACGTTGGTCGATCTCGTCCCGCAGGTCTTCCGCGCCGATTGGGGCGTGCGCGCTCGGCGCAACGGCGCGGGCCTCGAGGTCGCGCACCGCACCAGCGCCGCCCCGCGGGAGCTGCCCGACGGAACGCCGTGGCCCGCGGACGGGGTGACCGACAGTGCGGTCGGCGAGCTGTTGATGCTCGCGGCGCCGCTGGCCGAGGACGAGGCCGTGGTGATCGCGCGGCGGGGCGGCCCGGAGTTCATGGACTCCGAGCTCGCCCGCCTGCGTCACCTGGTGCAGCTCGCGGGCTCGATCGCCCGCTAGGGGTTTCGTGACGAGCCCTTCGGGCTCTCCTCAACCTCCGATCAGGCCGCGACCTGCTCGTGCAGGCTGCCGACCAGGCGACCGAGCTCCGTGCGGTGCTCGTCGTTGATGCCGTCGAAGGCGTTCGCGTGACCGAAGTGCTCCTCGAGCGGAACGGCCTGCGCGACCTTGAGGATCTTCACGAGGTCCTCGCGGGCC
>JBQCJL010000288.1:0-7661 GCA_051952795.1 Marmoricola sp. | reverse complement strand
GGCCTCATAACGCGCAAGGTCGGCGTCGTTTTGTGCAAGGTCGGCGTCGTTTTGTGCAAGGTCGGCGGGGTTAGACCACGAAGAGGGGCAGGGTCTCGCGTGGCTGGAACTCGAACGCGGCGCCCAGACTGAACTTGGCGAGCGTGACCGCCTCATGCTCGGGCGCGTCGGCGGTCGTCTCCACGACGCGGGCCGACCATTCCGTGGGCGACCCGGAGATGGTCACGCCGAGGTGCGGGTTGACCCCACGAGCGATGGCCATCAACGCCTCCGGGTGCTCCGGCGTCATCAGCACCAGGCCGGCGTCGTCCGCGTGCGCGGGCGAGTCGGACACCGCGAGCGTGGCGTCGGCGGCGTCGAAGCAGACGTAGGAGGCGGGATTGAACGCCGGATGCAGCGACATGACCAGGATGGCGTCCTCCGGTGACCCCGCCAGCCGCAGGGCGCGTGCGATGCGCTCCGCGGCGATGCCGGCGTGACCGACGAACGCATTGCGCACGATGCGCTCGTAGGTCGGGTCATCCGATGCCCGCTTGCGGATGGCGCGCGCGAAGGACAGGAACAGCAGGTGCTGTTGGATCACGACCTCGTCGGCCATCCGCACCAGGGCGGAATGGGAGAACGAGCTGAAGTCGATGTCGCTGACGAGATCGCCCGCGTAGTCCGCCGAGCCCGGCTCCGAGGTGTCGATCGGGTCGAGCTCGAGCTGGGCCACGCGCGTCGCCTCGAGCACGGCCACGCCCTGTGCCGCGACCGCGTCCGGATGGGAATCATCGATGATCACCGTCCATGCGCAGTGCGGCTGACGGTCGACGGGGGTCCGCGGCGGCCGGTGGAGCGGGCGCACCTGGGCCTTGGGGTTAGTGGCGACGGCGGTCGCATCGAAGGTCGGGTCCTCGATGTCGTGGCACATCTTGACGACCATCGACTCGCCCATCGGCTCGACGTCCAGCAGGGCACCGCAGTGGTCCAGGTGGAAGGCGCCGTGATGCCGGTCCGTCACCTCGTAGCGGAAGTCCATGAACTGCGGGGGAGCGCCGATGTCGAGCTGGAGACCCTTGAAGATCGTGATGATGTCGTCGCCCTCGTAGCCCAGCGCCCGCTGCATGCGCCGGGTGTAGATCGGGCTGGCGCACTCCCACTCCTCGATCGCGACCGCGGCCATCTCCGCCTCGCCCCACTCACCCAGGGCGTAAGGCATTCCCGCTCGGTCGAAGAGGTGCCCGATGAGGAGCAGCTCGGGCACCAGAACCGCGAGCTGCGGCTGGCTGAGGACGGAATAGCGACTGGGCACGCGGACAGACTAGACATGTGTCTAGTCTCATGTCCATGAGAACGTGTTCTCGTTTAGACTCGCACCCGTGAGCCCTCTGACCAGTCGCCTAGCCGCGCGCTTCCAGCTGCCCGAGGACCGTCCACCCGGTCTGGACTCCCCGGGCGCCGTGCGGCTCATCAAGTACATGTCCAAAGCGCAGGTCGCGGTCTTCAAGGCGACGAACGGCAGGCTCGGCTCGACCTGGCGCGTCGGTGCCGGTCTGACCAAGCCAGTGCCGACCCTGCTGCTCGACCACGTCGGCCGTAAGTCGGGGAAGGCGTTCACCACGCCGCTCCTCTACCTGGAGGACGGCGAGGACCTCGTCGTCGTCGCCTCGCAGGGCGGGCTGCCCAACGACCCCCAGTGGTACCGCAACCTGCTGGCCCAGCCGGAGACCACCGTCCGGGTCCGCAACCAGGGCGTCCGGCCCGTGCGGGCACGCGTCGCGGATCTGGAGGAGCGCGGGCGCCTGTGGCCGCTGCTCGTCGACCTGTACGCGGACTTCGCCAAGTACGACCGCTGGGCTGACCGCGTCATCCCGGTCGTCATCCTCGAACCACGAGCGAACTGATGCCGCGCGATCATCGGGATCCGACCACCTTCGGACTCTTCCGCCGTGAGGGCGACCTCCTGGTACCGCAGGACATGGCACGTAGCCTGTGGAAGGCCGACCAGATGCATGGCGTCGCTACCAGCGGCGCGCTCGGTCGCGCGGTCGAGCAGGCTGCGCTGGCACGCGGTCGGGACGACGTCCAGCCCGCCCGGTTCACGGTGGACCTCTTCCGCGCGCCGAGCATGGACGCCTGCACGACCCGGACCGAGGTGCTCCGCGAAGGCCCGCGCATCCTGGTGATCGATGCGGAACTGGTGCAGGGCGACGAGCCCGTAGCCCGGGCACGCGCCCTGTTCCTCAAGCCGGGTGAGACACCGAGCGGCACCGTCTGGGCGGACGACGACGTTCCACAGCCGCCGCCGCTGGAGGTCGCACCCATCTCGGACGATCCCCACGTCCCGTTCTTCTACAGCGATGCCGGGTGGTCCCAGAACTTCGCCGTTCACCAGAACGCCGGCCGCAAGCGGATGTGGCAGACCACGCTTCCGGTCGTGATCGGGGAGGAGACCACGCCTTTCCAGGGTCTCGCCGGCGCCGCCGACTCGACCAGCATGGTGGTGAACTGGGGTTCGCAGGGCGTGCAGCACATCAATACCGACATCACGCTGTCCATCAGTCGCCTACCCGCGAGCCGCGAGGTGGGGCTGTCCGCACTCGCCTGGACGGCGCACGAGGGGATCGCCACGGGGACGGTCGTGCTCTACGACCGCCAGGGGCCACTCGGCACCAGCACCGTCACCTCGCTTGCCAACGCCAAGCGTTCCGTCGACTTCACCTCCGAGCAGGTCCTCGGAGAGATCGGACTCGCATGAATCCACCCCACGAAGCTCCTCGCTCCGCTCACAACTCCACGGGGATCCCGACACTCCAGACAGCCGACCGCGGCCGGGTTCGCACGCTGACGCTCAACCGCCCGGACGCTCTCAACGCTTTCAACGAGGCGCTGTACGACGCCACCACCGACGCACTCCTCGAAGTGGCGGCCGACGACGGTGTGGCGGTCGTGGTCATCACGGGTGCCGGTCGCGCCTTCTCGGCGGGCACCGACCTGCTCGAGATGGCGCAGATGAACACGGACCCGGACTTCCAGCGAGGTCGCCACGGCTTTCCGGGCCTGATCGATGCGCTGGCTGCTTTCCCGAAGCCGCTGATCTGCGCGATCAACGGCCTGGGCCTCGGGATCGGCACGACGATCATCGGATTCGCGGACCTGGTGCTCATGTCCACCACCGCCAAGCTCAAGTGCCCGTTCACGAGCCTCGGCGTCGCACCCGAGGCTGCTTCAAGCTATCTGATGCCCAACCTGATCGGACGGCAGAACGCCTCGTGGCTGCTGCTCAGTGCGGAATGGATCTCGGCGGCCGAGGCCAAGGAGATGGGTCTGGCCTGGAAGGTCGTCGAGCCCGATGCCCTGATGGACGAGGTCTACCGGCACGCCGACGTGCTGGCCGCGCGCCCGATCTCGTCCCTGCGCCACGTCAAGGCTGCGATGGCCACGCACCACCAGGATGCCGTCAAGAAGGCGTTCTAGACGGAGGCGGCCTCGTTCGTGGAGCTCATGGGGGGCCCGGCCAACCAGGAAGCGCTGACGGCGTTCGCCGAGGGTCGGGAGCCGGACTTCACCCAGCTCCCGCCCGGCTGGTAGTCCTACTCCTCAGGCCGGCACAGCCGGCACGCGGTGAGCCCCGCTGCCGGTCCGGCCGGGTGGATGTCGCTGCGTCCCTCCAACAACGGGCAGTCGGCGCGGTGGACCGTCGTCGAGGTTCCGGCGACGACGAGGACCGATCCGGTGTGCCGCTGGGCAGGCGCTCCGGCCGGAGCCGCGGACGCGTGCGCGATCGAGTCGCCCAACAGGAGCAGCGTGTCGGACAGGCGCTTGTCGGACTCCTTGAGGTCGGCACCGACGCGCGCGATCCAGGCGGCGAAGTACAGGAAGCCACCGATGAAGGTGATGCCGAGACCCAGCAGGCCGCCCGAGACGATGTAGACGAGCTGGTCGTATTGGTAGGGCGTGTTCGCGATGCCGTACCAACCGAGGCAGATCACCACGATGCCGATCGGCATCAGTACCGCGCCGGCGACGAACAGCCCGACCTGGACGAGGCGTGCGTTGTCCCCACGCAACGGCGCGGTGCCGTCACGCGATCCGGCACGAGGGAGCGCGGTCGCCACGGGTCGTTCGAGTCCGGCCGCGGGCAGGTGCGGCGGGGGCGGGGGAGCAGCGTGCGTGGTCGTCATCTCATGCCTTTCGCAGATCGGGCAGGCCCGTGACCAGGCCATGGGTACAGGTACTGCCGGCGCCGAGCGCGGAGAGGGCTGCCGCCCTGAAGAACCATCCGATTCCCGCGGCGAGGATGAGCCCGCCGATGGTCAACAGACTCGGGATGCTGCCCAGCGGGGGCAGGCCCGGGACCGCGGCGGCGTTCTTGATCGGGGTGGTGGCACCCGAGGGGGCCGATCCGCCCGGCGTCGCCGTGACGCCCGTTCCGCTCGGAACCCCGGTGCCGCCCACGGATCCGCTGCCGACCGACGGGGTACCGCCGCCGCTCACGCCGCCGGTGGCACCGCCACCGCCGAAGCCGATGCCGGCACTCGTCTGAGCACTGCTCGAGACGTCGCCGAGGGCGAGGACGATCTTGGGGTGCGCCGCCAGGACACCCAGCAGTGTGCTCTTGAGCTGGTTCGCGGATTCGGGGAACTGGTCGATGATCGTCGAGAGCGGGATCTTGTTGAGCTGGAGCTGACTGATCACCGGCTGGGTGTCGATGGTGATCTGCGGCCCGAGCGTGGACGCGGTCGCGCTGTTGCCCGCGATCGTCTTGGTCGGCTTGGGGAGGTCGATGCTGATGCCCAGGCTGGCCAGCGCCTTGGTCGGGTCGGACGGCATTCCCGGGATGGCGGTCTTGCTGGTGGCCGCCTCGATGCCGTCGGAGGTGAACTTGAAGGGCGTGCCGGCGATGGTCATGCCACCGTAGGTGACCTTCTGGTCCACCTTGCCGCCGCCATCGAGGCTGCTGGAGCAGGCAGCCTTCACCGTCACTCCCTCGAGCTTCACGATGCCGCCGAGCAGGTCCACCTCGCCGAGCTGGCTGGTCGCCGTCGCGGTCACCACCGAGGGGTCGCTGTAGTCGGTGACGCTGCTGCTGCTCATGCCCCCCACACTGACGATGGCACTCAGCACGCCGAGCGGGTTGGAGCCGGTATTGGTGTCCGAGCCGGGAGGGTTGAGCAGCCCGGTGAGGGCGCCGAGGTTGCCGGACTTGAGCTGGTCCAGCGGATTCGGCGCACTGCTCGAGCCGTCGCCGGCGACCTGTCCCGAACTCGAATAGCCGGCGCGTGCCACGGCCTGCTTGTCACTGGCGGAGACCCGGCCGACCATGCCGGGGAAGTACTCCTGGCTGCCGGAGTTCGGCGTCCCGGGGTATTGGGCATTGGTGTGCACCGGGTAGCCGTTGCCCGCGAGGGAGGCGGGCAGACCGGACGCCGTGAGGATGGTGGGAAGGCCGTTCCCGACCGCGTCTCCGGGCCACATCGCGGAGGCCATGGCCGTCGAGTCCGGCCCGGAGGCGCCGGTCACCGTGGTGTGCGAGAAGTCCAGCTCGACCTGAGGACTCGCGGGCACCGGGATCGCGGGCTCGAACATCTCGATCCGGAAGGGCGATGCCGTGGCCGCCGTGGAGAAGCCGCTGTAGGCGGTGCCGACGGCTGCCGGGGAGCTCGTCGCGGCCACGGCCGAGCCGGCGAAGGTGCTGACCATCGCGCCCGTTGCGAGCGCGGCGGAGCCGATGGCGATGATCGGTCGTCTGGCCCTGCTCATGCCGCGCCTCCCATGACGACATCGGTGACGATGTCGCGGATCTCGTCGGGTTCGCCGGTGGCGACGATCCGTCCGCCGGCCATGACCGCCGCATAGTCGGCGATGCGCAGGGCCGTTCGGGCGAACTGTTCCACCACCAGGATTGAAACACCGGATTGGGCGATTTGACCCACGGTTTCGTACAGCTCCTCGACGATCAGGGGCGCGAGCCCCATCGAGAGCTCGTCGAGCAGGAGCAGCGCGGGGTCGGACGTCAGCGCACGAGCCAGGGCCAGCATCTGCTGCTCACCCCCCGACATGGTGCCGGCGTACTGCAGCCGGCGCTCGTGGAGCCGCGGGAAGTAGCTGTAGGCCGTGTCGAGCACGGTGGAAGCCGGGACGCCCGCATAGGACATCAGCCTGAGGTTCTCCTCCACCGTCAGATTGGGGAAGACGCTGCGGCCCTCGGGGATGGTGGTGAGGCCCAGTTGCGCCAGCTCTTCGGGCTTCGCGTTGTTCACGCTCACGCCCGCCAGGTGGATGTCGCCGTCCGTCCTGGCCATCTGCCCGCTGATGACCTTGAGGAACGTCGACTTGCCGGCGCCGTTGGGGCCCAACAGCGCGACGACGGCGCCCTTGGGCACGCGCAGGTTCACGCCGCGAAGCACCTCGATACGACCGTAGGCCGCATGGATGTCGATCGCCTCCAAGATGGGAACACTCATGCGCGTCCTCGCTTCGCTCCGGGCGCACATGAGGCACGGGACACACAGTGCTGAATGATTCGCTCGCAAAGCTCGCTCATGCCAGCAAGCCCTCCTCGAAGACCATGGTCGGGGAGGGCGGCTCCTCGTCGGCGTAGCCCAGGTAGGCCTTCTGGACCACGGGGTTCTGGCGGATCTCGTCGCGGGTTCCCGAGGCGATGATCGCGCCGAAGTCCAGGACGTGGATCGTCGAGCAGACCGTCATCACCAGATCCATGTCGTGCTCGACCATCAGGATGCCGACGCCCTCGGCGGCGAGATCCTCCAGAAGCTGACCGAACGTCTCCGTCTCGGTCTCGTCGAGTCCCGACGAGGGCTCGTCGAGCAGGAGGAGGCGCGGCTGACAGGCGAGCGCTCGCGCGACCTCGAGCAGTCGTGCCGTACCGGTCGGGATCGAGTCCGCCCGGTCGTCGGCATGGGCCGCGACGCCGACGCGCTCGAGGAGCTCGTCCGCGGCCTCATTCGTCGACCTGCGCCAATGCCGCACACCGTGGTGGATGTCGAGAGCGACCCGGACGTTGTCACGCACGCTGAGCGAACCGAATGCCTCGAGGCGCTGGAACGTGCGCCCGATGCCATGGCGGGCTCGGCGATTCACGGTGGATCCGGTGATGTCGTGGTCGTCGAGGTAGATCGCACCCGAGGTCGGCTTCTGGAGGCCTGTGATCACGTTGAAGCAGGTGGTCTTGCCCGCGCCGTTGGGTCCGATCAGGCCGGTGATCGTGCCGGCTTCGGCCTCATAGCTCGCGCCGTTGACCGCCGTGACACCGCCGAACCGGACGGTGACGTCCTCAACTCGAAGCAATGGCATGGGTCACCTCCTCGCCGTCCTCGATGGTGGTGTCCTCGTCGTAGTAGTCCTCGTCCACCTCGCGTCGAACTCGCTCGAAGGCGAGTCCCGGGAAGCGGCGCACCACGGCCGGGTACCCGGTGCTGCGAATCCGGGGCACGAGCTCGAAGAGTCGGTTCGCCAGGCCGTTCGGGTCGCGGCCGAGGGCGACCGCTCCCATGCCGAGGACGATGAAGAGGACGCCCGCGATCTGGGGGTGGTTGGACTGGGCCACCGGCAGGTACATCAGGAACCATCCGGCTACCAGGCAGCCCGTCACGGTCGTGACACCGAACACCACGGCCGCGAGCAGCAGCAGCAGGCTCTGGAAGAAGATGAAGTCG
>JBQCJL010000287.1:0-2685 GCA_051952795.1 Marmoricola sp. | reverse complement strand
TGCCAAGCACGGCGGTCTCTCCTTCGAGCCGAAGTGGGACGGGTTCCGCTGCATCGTGTTCCGAGACGGGGATGAGGTCGAGCTCGCGTCGCGCAACACCAAGCCCCTGACCCGCTATTTCCCCGAGGTCGTCGAGGCCATCAAGGAACAGCTGCCCGAGCGTTGCGTCGTGGACGGCGAGCTCTTCGTAGCGATCGGGCCGCGCCTCGAGTTCGAGGTCCTCCCAGAGCGGATCCATCCCGCAGCGTCGCGCATCGAGAAGCTGTCGAAGGAGACACCGGCCTCGTTCGTGGCCTTCGACCTGCTCGCGCTCGGCGACGACGACCTCATGGACCGACCGTTCTCCGAGCGTCGGGCTGCCCTGGAGGGAGCGCTCGCCGGACTGACCGGCCCGTGCTATCTCACCCGGGTGACGACGGACCCCGCCGAGGCCGGCCGATGGTTCGACGACTTCGAGGGCGCCGGCCTGGACGGCGTGGTGGCCAAGCCCCTGGCGGCGCCCTACTCCCCCAACGCCCGCACCATGCTCAAGATCAAGCACGCCCGCACGGCCGACGTCGTCGTCGCGGGCTATCGCCTGCACAAGAACTCGACGGACGAGCGGCCCCTGCTCGGCTCGCTCCTGCTGGGCCTCTACGCGGACGGCTCGCTTCAGCACGTCGGCGTCGCCGCCTCCTTCACCGAGGCGCGGCGCGCCGAGCTGGTCGAGGAGCTGGCGCCCCTGGTCTGCGACCTCGCCGATCATCCCTGGGGCCAATGGGCCGAGTGGGCGGTCGCCAATCCCGATCGGGTGCCGGGAACCCAGAGTCGCTGGTCCCAGGGCAAGGACCTCTCCTTCATCCCCCTGCGACCCGAGCGCGTGCTCGAGGTTGGCTACGAGCATATGGAGGGCCGACGCTTCCGGCATACGGCTCAGTTCAAGCGGTGGCGCCCCGATCGCGATCCGGAGTCCTGCGACTACACCCAGCTGGAGGAGCCGGTCAGCTGCGACCTCACTACAGTGTTAAGTGGTTGATGCTGCCGAGGACGTGAGGTGCTTCGCATGACGACGTATGACGTGGTTCTTCTCATCGAACAGGCTCCCTCGGAGCTCGACATCCAGCAGGTGATGAGCCTCCATGAGGACGTCCCCGATCCGGTCGTCTACCACGTGCTGATGCCGGTCATCGATGCGGCGGCCACCGTCGAGGCGGGCATCGGCACCCTCGGCGTGGGCGAGGTGGCGCTGGCCCCGGTATCGCTGGAGACGGCGGAGCAGATCCGTGCCGAGGAACGCGCCTCGGCCAAGCGGGAGTGCGACTCGGCAGCCTCACTGTTCGCCCAGAAGGGCGCGCAGGCCACGAGCTCGCTCATCACCGGCGAGCCCATCGGCCCCCTGGCCGACAAGGTCACCGAGGTCGATGCGGCCGAGGTGATCATCATGACCCGCCCCCATGTCGTCGCCGAGTTCTTCCACGTCGACTGGACCTCACGGGCCCGCCGCAAGCTCAACGTCCCGGTGCTGCACCTGATCGAGCACGAGAACTTCGACGAGCAGGCTGAGGGGCTTCAGTAGCTTCGCTGCCTGCCTCCGGCTGGGCGCGACGGGTTTCACTACAGCTGTTGTGACGTTGCGGCTTCTCGACCGCAATGTCACCCAAGAAGCCACAAGGTCACAACACCTGTTGTGAAACCGCGCCCTCCACGTACTCCCACCGCCCGCGGCGCAGCTGGTACCGACTCCGCTCGTGCAGCACGCCGCCGGGGTAGTACGCCTTGAACTCGACCTCGTCCTCGGTCGCATCCAGGATCTCCAAGCCGGTCCAGACGCCGGTGTCCGCGACCTCGTCCGGGCGGGTTCGGGGATGCCAGGTGCGGAAGACGTAGTCATCCAGGGCGAGGGCGTAGGCCGCATAGCGTGAGCGCATCAGCTCCAACGCGGTCGACGCGGGGCGCTCGCCGGTGTGCAGTGGTTGGCAGCAGTCGGCGTAGTCGCCCGCCCCACAAGGGCACCTCATCGCGAGGGTCTCGCGATCAGCGCGAGCGCCAGGGCTCGAGCGCGCTCGAGGATGTCGTCCTCGCGGAACAGCGCGCGCCGCACATTGGCCGCGCGCAGGTAGGCATCGAGTCGGAACGCGTCGAGGACGGGGTCCTTCGATCCGGCAGCCATGAACTCATTCTCCAGCACGTCGAGCCACTCCCGCTCGAGACGGCGCACGGCTTCAGCCACCGCTCCCTCCCGATGACCGAACTCGGCCGTGGTCGCCGCGAGGAAGCAGCCGCCGCGGAACACCCCGGCACGCAGGTACTCGATCCAGTGAGACACGAGAGCACGCAGTCGTGGCTTGCCCGACCGTTCGCTCCACGCCGGCCCGATCACATGATCGATGTACAGCCTTCGAGCGCCCGCTACCGCCGCCAGCTGGATGGCTTCCCTGCTCTCGAAGACGGTGAGGATGCCGCTCTTCGACACCCCGGTCTCCGTCGCCAGCCTCCCGACGGTGATCGCCTCCAACCCGTGGACCGTGGCGATCTGTGCGGCCTCCGCGGCGACCCGCGCGCGGGTGGCGTCGCCCCGGGCTCGACGTCCATCGGCAGCAGCGGGCCTGCCCGCCTTGTATAAGACCGATCGGTCGTATAGTGTCAACGCCATGGAAACCACCACCCACCTGAAGGCCCAGATCGAGATCGCGGCAGCGCCCCCGC
>JBQCJL010000286.1:0-13840 GCA_051952795.1 Marmoricola sp. | reverse complement strand
ACCTGCTGCATCCACAGGATGGTGGTCAGGAGCGAGCCGGCGAACGGGATCGAGAAGAGCAGCGAGGTCGCGTTGGAAGCCGCGAACGCCTTGACCCGCAGCAGGGCGGGTGCGATCACGGGGGCCGGGTGCCGCCGGGAGGAGACCGCGAATCCGATCAGCCCGATGACGGTGACCGCCCAGGCCGCGTCGGTGCGCGCCGCCGACCACCCCCAGGTCGGACCCTCGACGATTCCGAGCGCCAGGGAGCCGATGGCGACCGCCAACAGGCCGGCTCCGACGACGTCGGGGTTGCGGGTGATGGTGACGTCGCGCGATGACGGAACCCACGCGATCGTGGCGAGCACCGCGGCGATGCCGATCGGGATGTTCACGTAGAAGACCCAGCGCCAGGAAGCCTCCACCAGGATGCCGCCGACGGCAGGGCCCAGGGCTGCGGCCAGCGCACCGGTCGCAGCCCAGGTGCGCACCCACTGCTCGCGCTTGGCGGCAGGCGCGGCCGCGATCACCAGACCGAGACTGGCGGGCGTGAGCAGCGCAGCGCCGATGGCCTGAGCTGCGCGGAAGGCGACGAGCCACCAGATGCCGCCGGCGAGGCCGGACGCCGCGCTGGCGACGGTGAAGAGGATGAGGCCGAGCAGGAAGCCGCCCTTGCGGCCGTACCGGTCGGCGAAGCGTCCCGCGGGCACGAGGAAGGCCGCGTAGAGGATCGCGTAGGAGTTCAGGACCCAGGAGACATCGGTGATCGTCGCGCCGCGGAAGTCGTGGCCGATCGCATCGAAGGCGACGTTGACGATGAAGACGTCGAGGCTGGCCATGAAGGCCGCAAGGGAGAGGACACCCAGGATCAGACGGGGGCGCTGACTAGTGCTTTCCATAGTCAGCACGCTAGACCCCTGACTATGGTCCGCACAAGTTAGACTGGGAGGCGTGAGCAAGACCACCGCAACCTTCGACGCGTCCCTGACCGACCGCTCGGCATGGCGAGCGGGCGAGCACTGCCCGATCAGCAAGACGCTCGACATCGTCGGGACGCGGTCGGCGGTGCTGATCATCCGCGAGGCGTTCTACGGCACCACCCGCTTCGACGACTTCGCCGATCGGGTGGGCATCACCGAGGCGGTGGCGTCAGCGCGACTGCGCGAGCTCACCGAGGCGGGGCTCTTCGAGAAGGTTCCCTACCGCGAGCCCGGCCAACGGACCCGCTACGAGTACCGGCTGACCCGCATGGGCGTCGACCTCGCCCCCGCCGTGATCGGCCTCTACCAGTGGGGCGGGGCCTACCTCTCCCCCGGCGGCCAGCCACCGCTCGCGCTGACGCACACCGACTGCGGCGCTCCGGTTCACGCCCAGGTCACCTGCGCCGAGGGCCACCACCTCGAGGACTTCGGCGAGGTGACCATCAAGCCCGGCAAAAGGCGCAAGCTCGACCGCAACAACTGAAATCTCGAGCGAAATAAGTGCAAGGTCGGCGAAACCCCTTCGCCGACCTTGCACCTTTTGACGTCGACCTTGCAGTTGTTGCGGTCGAACTGTCAGTTGAAGACGGGGTAGTCGGTGTAGCCCGTCGCGCCGCCGCCGTAGAAGGTGGACGGGTCCGGCTCGTTGAGCTCGAGGCCGTGCTCCAGGCGGCGGGGCAGATCGGGGTTGGCGATGAACGCACGACCGAAGGCCACCGCATCGATCAGGTTGGCGGCGAGCAGCCGCTCGGCCTTCTCGGGGGTGTAGGCGCCGGCGCCGATCAGCACTCCGGGGTAAGCGGCGCGGAGCTGCTCCCGGTACTCATCGGTGATCGCGGGACCACCAGCCCAGTCGGGCTCGGACAGGTGGATGAAGGCGGGTTCGCGACGAGCGAACTCGGACGCCAGGTACAGCCCCATCTCCGCGCCCTCCGGGTCTTCCACACCATTGAAGGAGCCGAGCGGCGAGAACCGGATGCCGACGTGGTCGCGGTCCCATTCGTCGATCACCGCGTCGAGCACCTCGAGCGTCAGGCGCGCCCGGTTCTCGACCGAGCCGCCGTATGCGTCGGTCCGCTCGTTGCTGCTGGCGCTCTGGAACTGGTGCAGCAGGTAGCCATGGGCGGCGTGGATCTCGACATAGTCGAATCCGGCCGCGCGCGCGATGCGCGTCGCCTGCCGGTAGTCCTCGACCACGCGAGGGATCTCCTCGAGGGTCAGCGCGCGCGGGGTCGGGCAGTCCACGCGTGTGGGCGTGCCGTCCTCGCCCTTGACGGTGGTGCGGTTGCGGTAGGGCAGCGCCGATGCGCTCACCGGGGGCTCGCCGCCGTGGAAGGACTCGTGCGAGACCCGGCCGACATGCCAGATCTGCGCCGCGATCCGGCCACCTGCGGCGTGCACGGCCTGCGTGGTCAGCCGCCATCCATCGGCGTGCTCCTCCGTGAAGATGCCCGGCGTGTCCATGTAGCCCTGGCCCTCGGTGGAGATCTGCGTGCCCTCGGTGATGATCAGGCCGGCGCTCGCCCGCTGGGCGTAGTACTCCGCCATCAGGGCGTTGGGTACCTCGCCAGGCGCGCGCATCCGCGTCAGCGGCGCCATCACGATGCGGTTGTTCAGCTTGAGTTCGCCCACGGTCACGGGCTCGAAGAGTGTCGACACGCTTGGCCCAACCTCGCTGGGCGGTGCGGCATTCCCGGTTCCGTCGGGAAGAGGCTTCAGCTCCACCGGACCTGGAACTGCTCGCGCCAACCGGTGAGCACATCCTCGCCCGTCGCCTCGACCTCGTTGCCGCGATTCCACAGCGCCAAGTACAGGCCCGCGGCCGTTCCCGTCAGGGTCGCGTCGGGATCGTCGATCGGCTCCCTGATGGTGACGGCAGCGTCCGGCCCGAGATCGACCGACCAGACGTGATCCGTGTCGGTCGCCGTCACCAGGAGCTTGACGGGCGCCGGCCGGTACTTGGTGCGCGGGCGCGGCAGGAAGCCGGTGAGCAACTCGTCCACGCCGTCGGCGGCGAGCGAGGGCCGAATCCAGGTCGACGCCGCCGGCGGCGCCGCGCCACCCGAGGCCGCCATCGCGTCGACCGCGTGGATCGTCGTCTCGTGGCATTGCCGCCGAGCCCAGGCCAGCCGCGGCGGCGGCGCGTCGTGCAGGAAGAACCACGCCTCGAGATCCTCGGGTGAGTCGACCAATGCCTGCAGCAGGTCACGCGCGCCGAGATCGAACCACTCGAGCTGGTCGACGATCTGGAGGCCCTCCGCCTCGACGGCCTCCGTGTCCAGACTGATGCCTCGGATGTTGGCGGCGGCCCAGCGATGGATCATCCCCTGGTGCGCGACCAGGTCCCGGACGGTCCATCCCGGACAGGTCGGCACGGCCGCGCCGGGCCCCGCCCGATTGGCGTGCTCGCGCAGCACCGTCCAAGCATTCCCGATCGCGTCGCCGTACTCGTCGAAGCTGAGCATGGTCCGACGATAGAGCCGGCCGGCTGATTGCTGTCACCCCGAGCGCCTCGGATCGTTAGCCCCAGATGTAGACACCGCTGCTCCCGGGGGACCAGACTTCGACAGACCCCTACTGGGGCACGAGAGGAGAGGCATGCGCCAGAACAAGGAAGAGGCCCAGCGAATCGCCGAGCTCGCGCGCGTCGATCGCTTCAAGGACTTCAGCGACGCTGAGATCGCGGAGGTCGTCAAGGCCGCCAACTACCACACCGTCCCGGACGGCTGGGCGATCATCGCCGAGCACACGCCCGGCGACAAGGCGTACCTCATCCTCTCCGGCACCGTCTCGGTCCGACGGGGCGGCGAGGAGATCGCCCAGGCCGGTCCCGGCGACATCGTCGGCGAGATGGCACTCGTGGACCACAAGCTCCGCTCCGCCACGGTCGTCGCTCTGACGCCACTGGAGGTCCTCAACTTCTCCAGCAGCACCGTCGACGAATTGCAGGGCAAGATCCCGCACTTCCGCGAGGCGCTGTCGAGCTCCGCCGCCGAGCGCCACAAGTAGCCCGTTCCCCTTCTCTTCAGACACGCGGTGGGCCGAGGGCCTGCTTGCCCAGGCGACGACATCGCAGGCAAGCGGGCCCTAGGCTCGCCGCGTGAATCTTTTTGAGTTCGAGGGCAAGGTCCCGAACGTGCATCCCGAGGCGTTCGTCGCTCCCACCGCCACGCTGATCGGCGATGTCACCGTCGAGAAGGGTGCGAGCATCTGGTACGGCGCGGTGCTCCGCGGCGACGACTGCACGATCATCGTGCGCGAGAACGCGAACGTGCAGGACAACTCGGTGCTGCACGCCGGTCCGGGTCAGGTCTGCGAGATCGGCCCCGGCGCCACTGTGGCCCATGGATGCGTGGTGCACGGCGCGATCGTCGAGGAGCGGGCGCTCCTGGGAAACAGCAGCACGATGCTCGACGACACCCGCCTCGGCGCGGGCTCCCTGGTCGCCGCCGGCTCGCTGGTGACGCCCGGAACGCAGATCCCGGCCGGCGTTCTCGCCTCGGGGTCTCCGGCCGCCGTCAAGAAGGACATCGCCGGGACCACCGCGGAGTTCTGGGTCCAGGTGAACCCGGTCTACTACCCCGAGATGGCTCAGCGGCACGTCAAGGGCATCCGGGCGGTCTGAGGGCCTGGTTGGTGGGCGCGCGGGGGGCGGCGCGGTTTCACTACAGCTGTTGTGACCTGGTGGCTTCTTGAGGAGAACTTCGCTCGAGAAGCCGCGAGATCACCACACCTGTTGTGAAACCGCAGCCCCGCAACCGCCGCCCACTTCCCGAAAACTAGAACACGTTCTAGAGTGACCCCATGCGCAACGGCCTGGTCCTCTTCACCTCCGATCGCGGTATCACCCCAGCGGCGCTGGGGAAGGCTGCGGAGGAGCGCGGGTTCGACACCTTCTACGTGCCCGAGCACACCCACATCCCCGTCCGTCGCGATGCGCTGCACCCCACCGGCGGCACCGAGCTGCCCGACGACCGCTACCTGCGCACCCTCGATCCGTGGGTCTCGCTGGCCACCGTCGCGGCCGTGACCACCACGATCGGGCTCTCGACCGCCGTGGCGCTGCCGGTGGAGTCGGACCCGATCACCCTCGCCAAGACCATCGCGACGCTCGACCACCTGTCCGGCGGGCGCGTCTCGATCGGGGCCGGGTTCGGCTGGAACACCGACGAGCTCCAGGACCACCACGTGCCGGCGGACAAGCGGCGCACCGTCCTGCGCGAATACCTCGAGGCGATGCGCGCGATCTGGACCGAGGAGGAGGCCGCCTACGACGGCGAGTTCGTCTCCTTCGGGCCGTCGTGGGCGTACCCGAAGCCGAGCCACCGCATCCCGGTCGTGATCGGAGCCGGCGGCGGGCCGAAGACGCTCCGGTGGATCGCCAAGAATGCCGACGGCTGGATGACCACTCCGCGGGAGACCGACATCGCCGAGCGCGCCGGCACCTTGCGCAAGCTCTGGGCCGAGGAGGGTCGCGAGGGCAAGCCCGAGGTGCGCCTGCTGGTCGCCAAGAAGCCCACGCCCGAGGACCTCGAGGACTGGGGCGCGGCCGAGGTCGACGAGATGATCTGGGGTGTCCCGGATGCCGAACCCGACGTCGTCCTGGCCTCGCTCGACCGCCTGGCGGGACGACTCGGCCTGATCTAGGTCTCTAGGGTGAGTCCATGGCGCGACTGCTCATCGTGCATCACTCACCCACCGCCCCCCTCCAACGGCTGACCGATGCCGTGATCGCAGGCGCGCGGGACGATGCGATCGACGGCGTCGAGGTGGTGGTCCGACCTGCCCTGGAGGCGAGCGCCGACGACGTCCTCGCCGCCGACGGCTACGTCCTGCTCACCGGAGCGAACTTCGGCTACATGAGCGGCGGCCTCAAGGTCTTCTTCGACTCCACGTTCCTGCGTATCGGCGGGGCTCTCGATCCGTCCGGCGGCGCCGGTGAAACCGCCGGGCCCACCGCACGCAGGCCCTACGGCCTCCTGGTCCATGGCCGCTACGACACCGTCGGCGCCGTGGGCTCGGTCCAGTCGATCGTCGGCGCCCTGGGATGGAAACAGGCAGCCGCGGTTGTTGAGATCCTCGGCGACGTCGCCGAGGACCATCTGAGCGCGGCGACCGAGCTCGGCGGCACCGTTGCCGCACTCTTGATGACGTAGACGAACGGTTGGAGGAGCGATGGCGGCGGACCTGGGCCAATTCAGTGACGAGGTCCTCCGGGAGTTGTCG
Organism: Marmoricola sp.; assembly: GCA_051952795.1. Classification (GTDB taxonomy): domain Bacteria; phylum Actinomycetota; class Actinomycetes; order Propionibacteriales; family Nocardioidaceae; genus Marmoricola. The sequence goes on along the minus strand of JBQCJL010000286.1, from coordinate 7,655 downwards.
GTGGAGCAGCGGCGCGAGCTGATCTATCGGCTGACGCATCTCCCCGGGGGCCACCGCGGCGCGCACCTCGATCCGACGAAGATCCGCCGCAACCGCTTGGCCCTACTCCTGGCCGGCGCGCTGGCCTTGATCCCTTGGACGATCTATCTCGGCGTCACCCTGCCCGATCGCTATGTGGTGCAGAACTGGACGCTGACCTGGACCGGGTTCGACGTGATCCTGACCCTGCTCTTCGGCATCACTCTGGCGCTGGCCTTCCTGCGACGCCAGTTGGTCGTGATCGCCTCCTTCACCTCCGGCGCGCTCCTGCTCTGCGACGCCTGGTTCGACCTGACCACGTCCCACGGCGACGACCAGCTCGTCGCCCTCGCCTTCGCGGTGATCATCGAGATCCCGGTGGCGGCCTTCCTCATGTTCGCGTCGCTCCAACTGATGCGGGTGACGTACGAAAGGCTGCTCGTCGACGTCAGTGGCGGTCTGTGGCGGGTTCCGCTGCTGGTGGCGGAGCGGCCATCCCGCGCTGACGAATGAGCAGGATTGCTGCCAGCAGGAAGCAGCCCTCGACCAGCGCGTAGTAGTTTCCGAAGGCCTGCTTGGAGAACAGGATCGTCACCAGCAGGGTGATCCCCACGCTGCCGACGAATCCCTCGATCGTGCGCGGCGCCTTCCACGCCAGCAGCCCGGCCACTCCGACGCCCAGAGCGAGCGGGAGGACACCGAGCAGCGCTGGGTCGAGCCAGCCGTAGTCGTTATGCAGGAGAACTGCCAGCGACAGCGAGTCGGCCCGGTACGGCTGAGCCAGTTGGAAGGTCACGATGGCGCGCCAGAACGCCGTCGGATCGAGGGCCGCGAACGGAAGCGTCACGAGTGCGGCGGCAGCGATCATCCGGGTGATGCAGCGGCGCAGTCCCAGCTCCCGGAACAGCGGGAGCAGCAGAAGAAGCAGCGGCGCACACACCACGAAGTACTGCTTGCTCACCAGGGTCAGCCCGAGCAGCCAGGGGAAGCTGGCGTGCTTCTTGACGCCGGCCACGGCGGTGAGCACGAGCAGAGCGAGCGCCAGCGGCTCGACCCAAGTCCAGAAGGTCATCGCCATGGTGAAGGGCGCCAGCACGATCAGCAGCGGCGCCAGCCGGTAGGTGGCGTGGCCGCGCGGCATCACGGCAGCGAGGACCCCGGCCGCGAGCGCCGGCCACGCCGCCCACGCCGCCTTGTAGGCGTGGAACAGCTCGAAGGGCGCCTGCATCAGCAGCACGATGGGCGGATAGGGGTAGCCGTAGGCCAGCATGCCGTTACTCAGCGCCACTCCAGGGCCGTAGAACGAGTCCGAGTGCGCGGTGCCGGCGTAGACGTTGGGGTAGATCGGCGCATAGGGATTGTGGCCGTGCAGCAGCGTGCGCGTGCCGATGCTGTTGAAGGCGGACACGTCGATGATGTCCGTCGCCGCGAGCTCCATGGCGAGGACAGTCATCGCCACCATCGCGCCGCCGAGAAGGGCGAAGGTCACCACCCGCGGGAACGGCAGCCATGCGGAGAGCGCCGTCAGGACGCAGAGCGCGACGAAGAGGATGGCCACCGCGCCCCATCGCCCAGGTAGCGGAGAGAAGTCACCGAGTGCGTCCACCGCGTTGGTCAGGATGAAGAGGACGAGCATGCCGCCGATCGCGATCGACGCCACCGGCGTGCCCCCGCTAGGCGTCCCGCGCGCCGCACGGAGGCCGAAGGCTGCGCTGATTCCGGCGAGGACGGCGACGAAGACCACCACTGCGTTGCCGCTGGGGTTCACCAGGTGCCAGGGCACGATCGCCAGCCCGACGGCAGCGAGCAGGAACAGATGCTCGGGTCGCAGCCGTGCGGTCAGATTCATCGACTCACAACGTACAAGAACTGATAGCCGAACATCTGCGGGAATGCTTTGACCATGAGCCGATCCGCGGCCCCCATAAGACGTGAGAGCCCCTCGCGGGCCAGCAGGATCTCCCACGGCGAGCCGACAACAGCGGCGTCGGTGATCGTCAGACCGGCCCGACAGATCATCGCCTCGATCATGGTGCGGGTGAAGAACCGATAATGCGTCCGGTCCAGCGGCCCCCGATCGTCGTAGTCGAACCGGCCGAAGAGGATCTTGAAGCGCGGGTACCAGTGCGAGATGTTCGGGATGGACAGGAACATCTCGCCGCCGGGGGCGAGGCGCTCGGAAGCTGCGGTCAGTAGGGCGTCGGGATCGAGAACGTGTTCGAGAACATCGGCGAGGACGATGCCGTCGTACGGTCCTGACAGCTCCTGCGGCAGCCCGCGGTTCAGGTCGGCCTGCACGAATCCGTCCAATCCGTCCCGCGCCTTGGGCGAGTCGACCAGATCAGTTCCCACCACGGTGTGCCCGAATCCCTTGGCGGCTGCTCCGAAGGTTCCGTCGAAGCAGCCGATATCAAGCAGCGTGCGAGCGGGGCGCTGCGAAAGCCAATGGAGCAGTGCGCCGTGCGACGTATCGCGAGATGTCTTGATCGGATAGTCAGGGGCGGCCAAGGTCGCCGACTCGGCTCGGGGCGCCCCATGGGCTCAGGCGGCGGTCGATCCGACGGCCCCGCTTCGCACGCCACACGTCCTTGAGGACGTCGAGTGCGTAAGCCATGCCGTTCACGTAGCAGAGCTCGTCACCGTAGAAGGTCGGGATCGGGATCTCCTTGATCCGCATGCCCGCGTCCTGCAGTCCGAGGATGATCTGGGTGTCGAAGTTGAAGCCGTCACTCCACGACTCCAGCGGCATCCTCCGCAGCGCCTCGACGGAGTACGCGCGATAGCCGCTGTGCCATTCGCTGAGCTCGAGCCCGCTCAACTTGTTCTGGGCGTAGGTCAGCACCTTGTTGCCCACCAGCTTGTAGAGGGGCATGCCTCCTCGTCGGGCGCCGCCCTTGGCCAGCATCCGACTGCCGAACACTGCGTCCGCCTCGCCGGCGACGATCGGCGCAACCATCTCGGCGAGATACTCCGGCGCGTACTGGCCGTCGCCGTGCAGCAGCACGATGACGTCCAAGCCACTGTCGATCGCCGCCTGGTAGCCGGCCTTCTGATTGCCGCCGTAGCCGAGGTTGCGCTCGTTCTTGGTGATGAGCATCGGAAGCCGGCTATCGGCTCCGAACGCGTAGGCGACTTCGGTCGTGCGGTCGCTGCTCGCGTCGTCGTTGACGAAGACGACATCGACGTCGCTCGCGAAGTCGTCCGGGATCCGGCTCAGCGTCTTCGCTAGATGGACCTCGGCGTTGTAGGCGACCACGAGGACGCCGATGCGCGCGGTGGGCACGGCATACGGTGCCGGCGCTGCTTTCAAGATAGTCATGTTCCGCCCCAGATGGCTCACCTCGGGTCCCTCCCGTGAGCACATGCCGATCGTGACATGGGAGAACCGGCGGCGGACGAGAACGCGGAAATTGGCCGGAGACGACGGAAGCCCGCCGAAGGATCGGCGGGCTTCTGGGTTGCGCGCCTGTAGGGATTCGAACCCCAAACCTTCTGATCCGTAGTCAGATGCTCTATCCGTTGAGCTACAGGCGCTTGCCCCGAAGGGACTGCGTGAGTTTAGCGTCTCGATTCCGAGTCCGCGAATCGCGGGGGGCAGCCCGAAACCCGAGAGCCCCCGGCGAGCGACGCTCGCCAGGGGCTCCCAGCTGACTCGAGTGGCGGAGGTGGAGGGATTTGAACCCTCGATGGAGTTTTAGCTCCAAACCCGCTTAGCAGGCGGGCGCCATAGACCGGACTAGGCGACACCTCCCGAGCGAGAGAAGGTTACCCACTCAGTACAGGCGGGTCGAAATCGGTGCGATTTCGAGACAGCGCCTCGCGCCCCTCAGCCACCGACCTTGCGGCCGCTCGCAGCGGTCAGACGCCGTTGGAACTCGCGGATCAGCTCCTCGGGATCGGTCTGCAGGAGGTCCACGGGGATCGTGGTCGTGCGACCGTCGCGCAGCCGGAACTGGGCGCAGCGCGCGTCCTCGATGGTGACCACGCCCAGATCCAACACGTCGACCCAGCGCGCCTGCTTGGCGCCGACGGCGCCGACGAATCGGCTCTGGTAGCCGAGGTCATCGATGCGGAGCACGTAGAACCGCCGGGAGAGCAGGGACGCCAGGATCGCGATCGTCACCGGCACGAGGATGACCAGCACCAGCATCACCGCGGTGTTCAGGTGCAGCGCGGCCACCAGCAGCGTCGCCGCCAGCAGCACCAGGGCGATCACGACCAGCGCCGAGGCCATCAGGCGCGCGCGCAGCGCCGGGGTCAGGGCATAGGTCTTCGGCGAAAGTTCGGCTGACACCCGGCGATTCTCCCGCGCCACGCCGATCTGCCGAAATTGGAGCCTTGTCTCCGGTCGACCGGAGGACGACACTCGAATCACCAGTCGAACCAGCGGGGACTGCCGAGGAGGCTCTGATGGCCTTGGACCAAGCAATCCACGATCTTGAGAATGCTGCTGAGGACGCCACGGCAGCGCGCGCCAATCCGGGGGCCTGGAGCAGTGCGGTCCGCGAACGACTGCAGCGGGTGCGAGCCGGCATGACCGAACCGCTCGGATCCCGCGATGGCTGGCTGGTGGCCAGGGCTGAGCACGCTGAGCGCGAGCGGCGGGCGCTCCTCGAGCGGATCACCAGCGCATCCAGCCGGATCTCGGACTCGCGGCCGACCGCGGTCATGCCCGAGATCCGACGACTCACCCGGGACCTCACGCACTACCGCCAGCGCCTGCACGACCTCAGCTACGACGCCGTCGAGCTCGAACTGGGCGGCTTCGACTGACCGACGCCGAGCCTGGCACACTAGGCACCTCTTGGAGAGGTGCCGGAGTGGCCGATCGGAACCGCCTTGAAAGCGGTCGTAGCGAGAGCTACCGCGGGTTCGAATCCCGCCCTCTCTGCCAGATGTGCCGCGGAAACCCTCAGCGCAGCGGCGCCCAGCGCCGCGGCTCGGGCCGGTGCGCCGAGGCTTCCTCGTTGCGCCTTGCGCGGCGGCCGTGCGACCCGGTGAAGACCTGTTCGACCCGCACCACCACGAAGCCCACGGCGATGCCGAGGATGACGCTGTAGAGACACCCCAGCAGCGCCACGCGGGTGACCGCGCCGTCGATGAGTCCGGTGGCTGTGGGAGCGGTCGCGGCCACGCCGAAGGCCGTCATCCACCAGCCCTGCCGGCGGCGGGCCCGCGTGAAGACGCCCCAGCACAGCGACGGGACCCCGACGAGCACGGCGAGGAGATGAGGAGCCCCGCCGAGCGAATCGTGCGTCCACGTGCGCAGGTTGTCGACCGTGTCGGTCACGTAGTGCGAGCCCCAGTGCGTCAGGGCGAGCGAGTAGGCGACGCCGAAGGCCAAGAGGAGGGCGAGGCCTCCGATGAGCGCATAGCCGCGCCGGCCGAGTCCGTGGAGCCCGGCGCCGGGCCGATAGACCGCGGCGAAGGCACCGACGAGGGCGAGGGCCAGCGCGGTGTAGCGGAAGACCGCGCCGTTGACGTCGACGTGATAGGCCACCACCGCGAAGCCACCCACCAGCGCGATCGCGACCGCGAGGACGACCTCCAGCGCGGATCGTCGGAAGCGTGCCGCCGGCACCGTCACCAGCACGGCGAAGACCGCCACTGCGGCCGCCGTGATCAGCGAGGCACCACGCATCAGGAGAGCGTTCTGCAGACCCACGGCGACGGCGCCGTAGACCAGGGTGACGCCCGCGGGCGCCCACACCCGGATGCCGCACCGCGCCCAGAGCCCGGCCACGATGAGCACCGCGAACGCGACGGCGAACCCGCCGCTGACGCGAAGGGGAAGGTGATGGAAGCGATCGACGATCACCCCTGCCGAGCTCAGCATGAGGAGCGCGATCCAGCCGGTCTGCACGGGAGTCATCAGCGGGGTCCGGGGCGCGCGCTCAGCCGGTTCCGCGCCATCCATAGGGCGAAGGTTAACGCGAAGGCGCGGAGCGGACGTCCGTTCCCCTAGCCTGGCCGGGTGCGAGCAGTAGCGGTGGAAACCCCCGGCGGACCCGAGAACCTACGCATCGAGAAGGTGCGCGATCCCCAGCCCGAGCCGGGCGAGGTCGTCATCGAGGTGGTCGCGACCGCCGTGAACCGAGCAGACCTGTTGCAGCGGATGGGCTTCTACCCGCCGCCCCCCGGCGCCTCCGAGATCATCGGCCTCGAGTGCTCGGGCCGGATCGCCAAGGTCGGCGAGGGTGTCACCGAGTGGGCCGAGGGCGATGAGGTCTGTGCTCTGCTCGCCGGCGGCGGCTACGCCGAGAAGGTGGCGGTGCCGGCCGGTCAGGTGATGCCGCTTCCTCCGGGCGTCGACCTCGCGATCGCCGCCAGCATTCCGGAGGTGGCGGCCACCGTGTGGTCGAACCTCATCGAGGTCGCCCGCATGCAACCGCACGAGCGCTTCCTGATCCACGGCGGCGCCGGCGGCATCGGGTCCTTCGCGATCCAGTTCGCCAAGGCCTACGGCGTCGAGGTCTGCGCCACGGCCGGCTCGCCCGAGAAGCTCGAGCGCTGTCGCGAGCTCGGCGCCGACTACGCCATCGACTATCGCAACGAGGACTTCGTCGGCGTGGTGAAGGCACTCGGCGGCGCCGACGTCATCCTCGACAACATGGGCGCCAAGTACCTGGAGCGCAACATCGACGCCCTCGGCGACGAGGGCCGCCTTGTGATCATCGGCATGCAGGGCGGCGTGCGGGCCGAGCTCAACATCGCCGATCTGCTCGGCAAGCGCGGGTCCGTGATCGCCACCTCGCTGCGGACCCGCCCGACCGAGGCCAAGGCCCGCATCTGCGCGGGCGTCGTCCGGGACATCTGGCCGCTGATCGGCAGCGGTGCCATCAAGACCACCGTCAGCCAGGAGTTCGCGCTCGACGAGGTGGTGGAAGCACACCGCCTGCTGGAGTCCGGCGAAGCCAGCGGCAAGCTCCTGCTGCGGATGTGACGGTCGGCTGTGACGGTCGGCCGTGACGGTCGGATCTGACAGGTACGGTGAAAGGACTATGGATCAGGACATGAACGACAAGCCGCACATCGTCGTGGTCAACTCCGACGGCGAGGAGGCGGTGAGCGATCAGCAGCAGGCCGCCAAGGATCTGACCAGCCTGGTCGAGGAGCCCGCCAAGGTGATGCGGATCGGGAGCATGATCCGGCAACTCCTGGACGAGGTGAAGGCTGCGCCCCTCGATGACGCGGGCCGCCGGCGGCTCGCTCAGATCCTGCACACCTCGCTGAACGAGCTCAAGGACGGGCTCGCGCCCGAGCTGGACGAGGAGCTGGATCGGCTGGTCCAGCCGTTTGAGGAGGGCACGCCCTCGGAGTCGGAGCTGCGCATCGCGCAGGCGCAGCTGGTCGGCTGGCTCGAAGGGCTGTTCCACGGCATCCAGACCGCGATCTACGCCCAGCAGATGGCCGCGCGCGCCCAGCTCGAGCAGATGCGGGCGCTGCCGCCCGGCCTCGGTCAGCCTCAGCCCGGCCAGGATGGGGAGCAGCCGGCGCCTGGGCAGAACGGGATGTACCTGTAGGGGTTTCGTGACGGCGCTTCGCGCCTCCTCAACCTCCGGGGGCGTGAGCCCGGTTTCGTGACGGCGCTTCGCGCCTCCTCAACCTCCGGGTGGATGACGGCGCTTCGCGCCTCC
>JBQCJL010000285.1:0-13137 GCA_051952795.1 Marmoricola sp. | reverse complement strand
TGGTCGATCCGGTAGTACAGGTGGTCCGGGTTCGGGCCGCGCGCGGCCGCGAAGCCGAGAACCTTCTCGGCGAAGTGGCGCCACTGCTCGAGGTCCGTGGCGGACACGCGGATGTAGCCGAGAGACTTGATCTCGATCATGTCGATCGCTCCTTATGGCGGGCGAGGAAGGTGGTGGCCACCTCCGCGAACTCCTCGGCCACCTCGATCTGCGCCCAGTGGCCGCAGTTCGGGAAGACGTGGAGCCTCGCCCGCGGAATCGTCTTCAGCGCTACCAGTGCGCCATCCAGTGGGTTTACCCGGTCTTCGCGTCCCCATGTCAGCAACGTCGGCGCTTGTAGCTGATAGGCCTCGCGCCAGAGCATGCCGTCCTGGGCGGTCTCGGGGTTGTAGAAGGACCAGCCCATACTCGCCATCGCCTCACGCGCGCCCGGCGCCGTCGCGTCGGCGAACCGCTCCTCGATGAGCTCGTCGGTGACCAGGCTCTGGTCGACCACCATGGTCGACACGAAGGCGCGCAGGGATTCCCGGGACGGATCGCCCGAGAAGCCCATCAGTCGGTTGATGCCCTCGGTGGGGTCGGCGTGGAACAGGTTGAGGTTCAGCCCGCCGGGGCCCATGAGGACCAAGCGGCCGACCCGCTCGGGGTAGGTGAGCGCGAACCGCGTCGCGACCCCGCCGCCCAGGCTGTTGCCCAGCAGGTGGACCTTGGCGATGCCCAGCTCGTCGAGCATCGCCGCGATGTAGTCAGCAGAGAAGCGGTAGTAGTTGCCCACGACCGGCGGCTTGTCGGACCACCCGAAGCCCGGCTGGTCCGGAGCGATCACGCGGAAGTTCGCGGCGAAGTGCGGCAACGCGGCACCGAAGTTCGACCATGCGGAGACCCCCGGGCCGCCGCCATGGAGCATGACCAGCGGCAGCCCGCCGCCGAGGTCGCTACCGGAGCCGGCCTCGTAGTACGAGAGCTCGATGCCACGAACGCTCAGCTTGCGGTGAGTCGATTCCCGCGTCAGGTCGCCGATAGGCGCAGTCATCAGTACATTCCCGGGTCGATCTTGTGTCCGAACTCCAGGTCCCCGAAGAGCTTGAGGGCACGCTCGGGATCGTTGGCGGCGTGTACCCGACCAGCGTGCGCGTCCCGCCATGCACGCTGGAGGTAGGTGCCCTCGGCGAGTGCACGACCGCCCGAGGCCTCGAAGAGCGCATCGATCGCGTCGATCGCGCGCTGAGTGCCGAGGACCTGGTCACGACGGACGCGCAGCCGTAGGGAGAGCGGGATCTTCTCGCCCTTCGCCACGTAGGCCTGCTCCTCGCGGATGTTGTTCATGAGCAGCGCCCAGGCGGCGTCGATCTCCGAGGAGGCCTTCGCGATCCGCACCGCGGCGAACGGATCCGACGACGCCTTCTCGCCGAGATAGGCGGCCCGCACCCGCTTCTGCTGCATCTCGACGTGCTCGTTGTAGGCACCGGTGGCCATGCCGACGATCGGCGAGCTGATCGTTGTGGTGAACAGGCTGTGGAAGGGCAGCTTGTAGAGGTCACTCGTGTTGACCTCCTGGCCGGGTCCCCGGCACTGGCCCGTCTCCCCCATCGAGAGCGTGAATGCCTCCGGTACGAAGATCTCCTCCACGACGATGTCGTTGGACCCGGTGCCACTCAGGCCCACCACGTTCCACACGTCGACGATCTCGTACTTGTCACGCGGGATCATGAAGGTCTTGAAGTCGACGACGTTGCCATCGGCGTTGAACACGAGTCCACCCAGCAACACCCACGAGGCGTGCGCCGAGCCCGACGAGAACGACCACCGGCCCGACAACAGGTAGCCGCCGTCGGTCACTTGGGCCTTGCCGGTGGGAGCGTAGGAGGACGAGAGGCGGGTGCTCTCGTCGGTGCCCCAGACCGCCGCCTGCGCCTCGTCGGCGAAGAGGCCGACCTGCCACGGGTGCACACCGAGAACACTCGAGATCCAGCCGGTCGAGCCGTCGGCTGAGGCGATCTCGCGGACGGCGGTGAAGAAGTCGACCGGGTCCGTCTCGAGGCCGCCGTAGCGCTTGGGCTGGAGCATGCGGAAGAAACCGGTCTCCTCCAGGGCCTTGACCGAGGACTCGGGCACCTGTCGCAGGCGCTGGGCCTCGTCAGCACGCTCCCGGAAGGTCGGGAGAAGGTCGCGAACGCCGTCGAGAACATCGGTGCCAGTGGTCATGTCTCAATACTAGAACACGTTCTACTTTGCATGCAATGACCCCGTCACGGCAGCCAACTAGGCTTCCCAGTATGGCCCCGCCGATCAGCGCGCCGTCGCTGCCGAACCCTCATGTCATCGTCCTCGCCGGCGCTACCGGCGACCTGGCGAGGCGCAAGCTGCTGCCCGGGCTCTACCGCCTGTTCAAGGCGGGTCGCTTCGACCAGTGCCGCGTCGTCGGCACCTCGATCGAGGATCTGGACACGGCCGCCTTCGTCTCCTTCGCCCAGGCCGCGTGTCAGGAGTTCGCCGCCGACGGCTTCGAGACCAATACCTGGGACCGGTTCTCCTCGCTGCTCACCTACGTGCCCCAACGGGCCGGTGCCGAGGGCCTCGCGGCCGCGGTCGCCGAGGCGGAGGACGCGCTCGGCGTGCCGACGGATCGCATCGAGCGGCTGCATTACCTCAGCGTCCCTCCGAAGGCCGCCCTCGACGTCGTCCACATGCTCGAGAAGGCCGGCCTGGTGGAACGGTCGCGGATCATCATGGAGAAGCCCTTCGGGGTGGACTACGACTCCGCCGTCGAGTTGAACCGCCAGCTGCATCAAGTGTTCGCCGAGGACCAGATCTTCCGGATCGACCACTTCCTGGGCAAGGAGGCCGCCCAGAACATCCTGGCGTTCCGGTTCGCCAACGGTCTCTTCGAGCCGATCTGGAACCGCCAGTTCATCGACCACATCCAGATCGACGTACCCGAGACGCTCGATGTCGCCGACCGGGCGAAGTTCTATGAAGGCACCGGCGCCTTCAAGGACATGGTCGTCACCCACCTCTTCCAGATCCTGGCGTTCGTGGCGATGGAGCCTCCGACCTCACTGGCCCCCGACCCCATCGGGGTGGAGAAGCTGAAGGTCTTCCGCTCGATGCAGCCCATCGAGCCGCGGCACGTGGTCCGTGGACAGTACGCGGGGTACCGGAGCCTCCCCGACGTCGCCGACGACTCCGACGTCGAGACCTTCGTCGCGCTCAAGGTCGAGGTGGACAACTGGCGGTGGGCGGGCGTCCCGTTCTACCTCCGCACCGGCAAGCGGATGGCCGAGGGCGCACGGATCATCTCCATCGCGTTCAAGGAGCCGCCGCGATCCATGTTCCCGCCGGGCTCGGGCGTGGGCACCCAGGGACCCGACCACCTGACGTTCGACCTCGCGGACCAGTCCCGCATGTCGCTGTCGTTCTACGGCAAGAAGCCCGGGCCCGGCATGCGGCTGGAGAAGCTGTCGATGCAGTTCGCCCTCCACGACACCCAGGACTCGCGCTTCGCTCTGGAGGCGTACGAACGACTGATCCTCGATGCGATGCGCGGCAACCGCACGCTCTTCAACTCCGCCGAGGGCATCGAGCAGCTCTGGGACCTCTCCCGACCGCTCCTGGCGGATCCGCCTCCGGTCCGCAGCTACGCACCGGGCAGCTGGGGTCCCAACGCCATCCACCAGCTGATCTCGCCGAACGCCTGGCGGCTGCCCTTCGAGCGCAGTTGGCGCTCCTCGCTTGGCGACTGACGTCGTCGCCGCACGGCGCGCGGCGGGGTGCGTCTGCGCCGAGCAAGAGGCGGCGCTGCTCATCGAGGCAGCCGCCGACGAGGCCCATCTCGCCGATCTGGTGAGCCGACGGGCCGGAGGTGAGCCGCTGGAGTACCTCGTCGGCTTCGTCGAGTTCCTCGGCGTGCGCTACCGCATCCGTCCCGGGGTCTTCATTCCCCGCCAGCGCTCCGCCCTGCTCGTCGAGGAAGCCGCCCGGCGGGGCGGCGCGACTATCCTCGACCTCTGCTGCGGATGTGGAGCCCTCGGCCTCGCCACTCAGGCGCGCATCGGCGGCCGACTGGTGGCAGCCGACGTCTCGCCCGCCGCCGTGGACTGCGCCCGGCTCAATGGGGTCAGCGACGCACACCTGGGCGATCTCTTCGACGCACTCCCGCGCTCCTACCTCGCGCGGTTCGACCTGATCCTGGCGAATGCTCCCTACGTCCCGACCGCTTCCGTGGCCGATATGCCCCGCGAATCGCGCGATCACGAGCCGCTCACGACCGTCGACGGCGGCTCCGATGGGATGGAGGTCCAGCGACGGATTCTCCGCGACGCCGCTGCGTGGCTCGCACCCGGCGGATCCTTGGTGACGGAGACCTCACGGCAGCAGGCGGCCATGCTGGCCGACGAGGCACGAGCCTTCGGTTGGCAGCCCACGATGGTCGCCGACGCCGACCGCGGTGCAGAGATTCTCGTTGTAGAGCAGTGAATTCTCCACAGATCACCGTCTGCGTCTGGCGAGCCGCCACCGCACTCCCCTAACGTCGGTGCTTCGAAAGGGGGCGATCCGATGCCGTTGACCAGCCGTGAGATCGAGCGTCGACTGACACGCAACGAGGACGATGTGCTGGAGCTCTACACCATGCTCAGGGACGTCCAGCGCACGGTGAAGGGGCATGATCAACGGTTCGACGCCGTGGACGCGCGGTTCGACGCGATCGACCAGCGCCTCGATGGCATGGAGGCTCGGTTCGACGCCGTGGACGCCCGGTTGGACGAAGTCCTCCGGCGTCTGCCGGAGATCAACGGTTCCTGAGCTCCAGGGCAATGTCGATGAGCTGGTCCTCCTGGCCGCCGATCAGCTTGCGGCGACCCGCCTCGGCGAGAATCTCCGCCCCCGAGACGCCGTAGCGCTCGGCGGCGTTGCCGGCGTGCTTGAGGAAACTGGAATAGACCCCGGCGTAGCCCATCATCATGGTCATCCGGTCCAGCCGGCATTCCTCGGGCATCGCGGGACGGACCACGTCCTCGGAGGCGTTGATGATCTTGAGGAAGTCCACCCCGGTCTTCCAGCCCAGCTTGTCGCAGATTCCCACGAACGCATCCAACGGCGTGTTCCCGGCACCGGCGCCGAAGCGTCGCACCGACCCATCGATCTGGGTGGCGCCGGCCCGCACGGCCATGACGGTGTTGCCCGCACCGAGATCGAGGTTCTCGTGGCCGTGGAAGCCGACCGTCGCCTCGTGCCCGATCTCGGCGACCAGCGCCGAGACCCGGTCGGAGACGCCTTCGAGGATCAGCGCGCCGGCGGAGTCGACGACGTAGACGCACTGGCAGCCCGCATCGACCATGATCCGGGCCTGCTTGGCCAACACCTCCGGGGGCTGGGTGTGGCTCATCATCAAGAACCCGACCGTCTCCAGGCCCAGTTCGCGGGCGAGCGTGAAGTGCTGCTCGGACACGTCGGCCTCGGTGCAGTGGGTCGCGATGCGGCAGATCGAACCGCCGTTGCCCTGGGCCTGGCGAATGTCGTCCTTGGTCCCCACGCCGGGCAGCATCAGGAAGGCGATCTTGGCTCGCTTCGCGGTCTCCGCAGCGATCTTGATCAGCTCCTGCTCGGGGGTATGCGAGAAGCCGTAGTTGAAGCTCGAACCCCCCAACCCGTCACCATGGGTCACCTCCAACACCGGCACCCCGGCCTCATCCAAGGCACCGATGATCGAGCGGACCTCCTCCGCGGTGAACTGATGCCGCTTGTGGTGCGACCCGTCCCGCAGACAGGTATCGGTGAGCCGGATGTCGAGATCCGAGGTCGGGTCGGTGTCGCGCCAGGTGCGCCCCAGCGTGTTGAGTTCGGGGGCTCCAGCGATGCTCATGCCCGTGCTCCTTCCAGAAGGTGACGGGCCATGCCCTCGCCGGCCCGCGTCGCGGCAGCGGTCATGATGTCGAGATTCCCGGAGTACGGCGGCAGGAAGTCACCCGCACCCTCCACCTCGATGAAGATGCTCACCTTCGTCATGCCTCGCGTCGCCGGCGAGGGGTCGTCGAACTGCGGCTCCTGCAATAGCCGATAGCCGGGCACGTAGTCCTGGACCGCAGCGACCATCGCGTGTACCGAGGCGCTGATCGCATCACGATCGGCGTCGGCGTCGACGGCACAGAAGATCGTGTCGCGCATGATCATCGGCGGCTCCGCCGGATTCAAGATGATGATGGCCTTACCGGTCGTGGCACCGCCCACGACCTCGACGCCGCGCGCCGTGGTCCGGGTGAACTCATCGATGTTCTGACGCGTCCCCGGACCCGCCGAGACGGACGCCACCGAGGCCACGATCTCCGCATACGACACCGGCGTCGCCCGCGAGACCGCCGCCACCATCGGAATCGTGGCCTGCCCACCACAGGTGATCATGTTCACGTTGACCGCGTCCGCGTGCTCATCGCCGTTCACTGCCGGGATCACCGCCGGACCCACCGCCGCCGGCGTCAGATCGATCGCCCGGATGCCCGCCTCCTCGTAGCGCGGCGCATACGCGCGGTGCACATACGCGCTGGTCGCCTCGAAGATCAGATCCGGGAGCTCATCCTGCTTCAGCAGCCAGTCGACACCCTCCGCCGTGGAGACCAACCCATGCTTCTCCGCACGCGCCAGCCCCGGCGAATCCGGATCGACCCCGACCATCCACCGCGGCTCCACCACCTCCGAGCGAAGCAGCTTGTACATCAGATCGGTGCCGATGTTTCCCGGCCCCACGATCGCCGCGGTCAGTTTTCCAGCCATGTCTGCGTTCCTCGACCCTTTGCTAGTCGCCGAACTCGACACTCAGGGTGTCGAACCCGCTTATCGATGCTTCCACGCGATCGCCCGAGGCGAAAGGCACGAACGGGCCCAATGCGCCCGACAGGATGAGATGGCCCGCCCGCAGGGGATCGCCGAAGCGCCAGGCCTGAACCGCGAGCCAGCGGAGGGCCTCCAGCGGGTCCCCCAGGCATGCGGCGCCGGTGCCACTCGAGCGCACCTCACCGTTGATGCGGAGCTCCATCGTGACATCGCGAGGCTCAAGCTCATCGAGCGACTTCGCGTCACCCCCCACGACGAACAGTCCGCTCGACGCATTGTCGGCGACGGTGTCGGTGAAGGTGATGTCCCAGTTCTCGATGCGTGAGTCCACGATCTCCAGAGCAGGAACCGCCGAGGCCACGGCGCTGCGGACCAGGTCGAGGGTGATCGCCTCCTCCGTCGCGGGAGCGATGTCGTGAGCGAGCACGAAGGCGACCTCCGCCTCGACCCGCGGCTGCACCAGGGTGCGCATCGAGATCGGTGCATCCTGGCTGACATCCATCTCGTCGAAGAGGTAGCCGAAGTCCGGCTGATCCACGCCGAGCTGGTTCTGCACCGCCTCGGACGTGGCGCCGATCTTGCGCCCCACGACGCGAGCTCCGCCGGCGAGCCGCGCCTGGACGAGGCCCTGCTGCACGGAGTAGGCGGCGTCGAGGTCGTCGGTGCCGATCAGGTCGCGGACCGCGGCACAGGGAACACGCGTGGTCTGCGCCTCGCGGAGCCGTGCGACAGCGGCCTCGATCTGGCTGGGAAGGGTCACACTCCAATACTAGAACCTGTTACAGTTTTGCGCCATGAGCACCCCTCCCCATGACGTTCTCCAGGACGCCTACGACGTCGTCGTCGTGGGTGCCGGCGGTGCCGGCATGGCGGCGGCGCTGACCGCAGCCGCTCAGGGCCTCGACGTCGCACTGATCGAGAAGAGTGCCTACTTCGGTGGCTCGACGGCACGCTCGGGCGGCGGCGTGTGGATCCCGGGCAACTACGCGCTCCGGGAGGCCGGACAGGTCGACGACGGGGAGCGCGAGGCCGCCCGAACCTACCTGGACGCCATCGTCGGCGATCGGGTGAGCAAGGTCCGGCGCGACACCTACCTCGACCGCGGTCCCGAGGCGATGGACTTCCTGAAGGAGCACACGCCTACCCGCTTCACCTGGGTCCCCGACTACGCCGACTATCTGCCCGAGCGACCCGGTGGCCGGCCCAGGGGCCGCAGTGTCGAGCCGATCCCGCTGGACGCCCGCTTCCTCGGCGCCGAGCTCGAGCGGCTGCACCCGCCGTACACGAAGGCGCCGGCGAACCTCATCGTCACGCAGGCCGACTTCCGCAAGCTCAGCCTCGGCCTGCGCACCCTCAAGGGTCCAGTGACGATGGTCAAGGTGCTCCTCACGCGCCTGATCAACATCCTGCGCGGTCGCAAGATGTACGCGATGGGGAACGCCATCGCGATCGGGCTCCGCAAGGGTCTGCTCGATCTCGGCGTTCCGGTCTTCTATGAGACCCCGCTGGCCGACCTCGAGGTGACCGGCGGACGTGTCACCGGCGTGGTCGTCGAACACGGCGGCGTCCGGCGCACGATCCAAGCCCGTCGCGGCGTGATCCTGGGCAGTGGCGGCTTCGAGCACAGCCAGACCCTGCGGGAGAAGTTCCTGCCCCAACCGACCGACGAGAGCTGGAGCACCGGTGCGGAGTCGAACACCGGCGCCGCGCTCGAGGCGGGCATCGCAGCGGGTGCGGCGACGGATCTTCTCGACGACGCTTGGTGGGGCCCCACGATCCCGCTCCCGCGCGGCCCCTGGTTCTGTCTCGCTGAGCGCAACCTGCCCGGGTCGATCATCGTGAACTCGGCGGGGAAGCGCTTCATGAACGAGGCGCTCCCCTACGTCGAGGCCACCCATGCGATCTACGAGGGCGAGGCGACCGGCGTCTCCCATGTCCCCGCCTGGATGATCATCGACCAGCGGTACCGCAACCGCTACCTCTTCGCAGGGCTGTCGCCGCGTCAGCCCTTCCCGGGTCGCTGGTACAAGCACGGCACCGTCGTCAAGGCCTCGACACTGACCGACCTCGCCGCCCAGATCGACGTTCCCGCCGATGCCCTGGCGGCCACCGTCGCGCGGTTCAACGGGTTCGCCGAGACCGGCGTCGACGAGGACTTCCACCGCGGCGAGAGCGCTTACGACAAGTACTACTCCGACCCGACGGTCAAGCCGAACCCCTCGCTCCACATCATCGACCAGGCGCCCTTCTACGCGGTGAAGATCGTGCCCGGCGACCTCGGCACCAAGGGCGGGTTGCTCACCGATGAGCGCGCTCGCGTGCTGACCACGGACGGCGCGGTGCTGCAGGGCCTCTACGCGGCCGGCAACGCGTCCGCGGCGGTGATGGGCAACACCTACCCCGGCCCGGGCGGCACCATCGGGCCGGCGATCGTGTTCGGATACCTCGCGGCCCTCGACCTCGCGAACGAAGGGTGAACGACCATGCCTATCAATCCCGACGTCGCCATCGGCGCGCGCCTTCCCGACCGGACCTTCTCCTGGTCCTCCTCGGACGTGCTGCTGTACCAACTCGCGATCGGCGCCCACGAGCTGCGGCACACCCTCGAGACCGCCGATCTCCAGGTCTTCCCCAGCTTCGGCGTCGTCGCGCCCACCTTCCATGAGACCGACCCGCCGCCGCTCGATCTACCCGGGTGCGACATCAACTTGGGCCAAGTGGTCCACGGCTCTCAGGCCGTCAGCGTGGCGGCCCCGATCCTCACCTCGGGAACGGCCACGGTGAGCACGCAGATCACCGACGTGTGGGACAAGGGCAAGGCGGCCGTGATCTGGCAGGAGGGTGTCGCCCGCACCTCCGATGGCAGTGAGCTCTGGCGCGTGACGTCGTCGATCTTCGTCCGCGGGGAGGGTGGCTTCGGTGGATCGCGCGGCGAGTCGACCGCGGTCGAGATCCCGGACCGGGCGCCCGATGCCACGTGCGAGTTCGCGGTCAGCCCCCAGCAGGCGCTTCTGTACCGCCTCTGCGGTGATCGCAATCCCCTACACGCCGATCCCGAGTTCGCCAAGGACGCGGGCTTCCCGGCTCCGATCCTCCACGGCCTGTGTACCTACGGGATCGTCCTGCGTGAGGTCACCGAGGCGCTCCTGGACGGGGACGCCGCCGCGGTCGCCGGGTTCGGAGCTCGGTTCGCCGGTGTCGTGTTCCCCGGCGAGACGATCGACATCCGCGCGTGGGACCTCGGACCGCAGATCGCCATCACCGCCACCGTCGGCGGACCGGAGCGCCCGGCGCTGGCCGACTGCGTGCTGACGAAGGCCTAGCGCTGCAGGGCATGCAGCACGGGCGCGCCCAGCACGACACCGAGCACGGCCCCGACCACCATGGCCGGAGCGTGGGCATTCATCTTCAGGCCTGTGAAGGGGCGGAGCATCAGTCCGCTGAAGCCGCCGAGGAACAGACCGAGCCAGGCGCCGACCAGAACCGCGGGCCAGCCCACGCATCCCAGCGCCAGCCCCAGCACGCCGGACAGGCGGACATCTCCGTAGCCGACGCCCTTCGGATAGATCAGCCAGGGCAGGAAATAGAGGCCGCCCACCACAGCCCAGCCGACGGCGGCGCGAACGAGGATGGCGGTGCTTCCGTCCACGGCAGCGGCCACACCGATGAGCCCGACGACGATCACATACGACGGAGCGATGAGCCGCGTCGGCAGCAGTCGGGTCCGCAGGTCGATGTAGGAGAGCACGACGCCCAGGGGCACCACGTAGAGCCAGGGCCACAGCGCCACCGCCCAGCCGAGGGCAAAGCCCGTGGCGA
The DNA here is from genome assembly GCA_051952795.1 of Marmoricola sp. GTDB lineage: Bacteria > Actinomycetota > Actinomycetes > Propionibacteriales > Nocardioidaceae > Marmoricola. The sequence continues at coordinate 2,490 of JBQCJL010000285.1, read as the reverse complement.
CGCCCAACACTCCCCCACTCACCGCCAGGGCGAGCCCCAGCCGAGGAGCTGCGGCGATCGTTCGGTAGGGCAGCTTCTCCGCCGCGCCGTCCTCCGGCTCGGGCAGCCGTGCGATGACCGGGGGCCCCACCACTCCGGCCAAGGCCCCCGCGAGGGCCAGGAGGAGACCAGCCGCTGCGATCACGTGGGGTCCGCCGAGCTCCGCGCGGCCAGGGCGTCGAGCCCTGCGGCACGCATCGTCGCGACGGTGGGCGCTCGGCCGGTCATGAGCGCCACCTGCAGCGCGGCCTGGTGGCACAGGAGGTCGAGACCGTTCACGACCACGCGGCCGTCGGCTGCGGCCCGCGTCGCCAGCGGGGTCGGCCAGGGGTCGTAGATCACGTCGAAGACCAGCGTCGGATCGGTGGCTTCGAGGGCGTCCAGGACGGCCCGCTCCTGCGCCTCCACCGGGATCGTCGATGCGACCGCCTCGGCCCTCGGCGCCTCCGTCAGCTGTGCCAAGGTGGCAACCTCCACGTGGGGCACCAGCGGATGACGTTCGATCACGTCGACAGTCTCGGCGACCGTCGCGGGGTTCCGCACGAAAAGACGCAACTCCCGACAACCGAGATCGGCCAGAGCCCAGCCGAGCGACGCCGCCGTCGCGCCCCCGCCGAGGATCACCGCGGAGTCCAGGGGCGCGCTCCACTGCTCGCGCATCGCCTGCGCAGCGCCGGGGACGTCGGTGTTGAAGCCAAGACGACGGCCGTCGTCGAAGACCACCGTGTTGGCGACGCCGGTCGCCTCGACCAGCGGCTCCAGCACATCGAGAAGTCCGACCACCGTCCGCTTGAGCGGCATCGTCAGCGAGAGGCCACGCCACCCGTCACCGAGGGCGTCGATGAAGTCGTCGAGATCCGCCTCGCCAACCTCGACGGCGTCATACGTCCAGTCGAGTCCCAGCTCCGCATAGGCGGCCCGGTGCAGTACCGGCGACAGCGAGTGCTCGATCGGCGAGCCGAGCACAGCGCAGCGCATGCGGAACTCCTCTCCGGGCGGTCAGCAGTTATGTGCGCGACAGTATGCCTGGAACTGCGCGACCGCTGCCTGATGCTCGGCGAAGGTCGTGGACAACACCGTCTGCCCGCTGTTGGGATTCACGACCACCCAGTAGAGCCAGGGACCCTGGGCCGGATGGAGAGCCGCTTCGATCGCCACCACGCCCGGTGACCCGATCGGGCCCGGAGGCAGACCCTTGTGGACGTAGGTGTTGTACGGCGACGTGTTCGCCCGTTCGGCATTCGTCGTGGAGATGCGACCACTGACGCCGTTGGCGAAGGCGACGGTCGCGTCCGACTGAAGCGGCATGCCCGCGGCCAAGCGGTTGTAGATCGCCCGTGCGACCTTCGGGAAGTCGCCGGGAAGCTTGGCCTCCCACTGCAGGATGCTCGCCAGGGTGATGATCTGGTGGGGAGTCAGCCCGAGTGCCTGCGCACCGGCGTCGACGTTGAGCTGCTCGAACTCGGCCTTCGCGCGGGCGACCATCTCGCTGAGCAGCTGCGTGGCCGTCTCCCCTGGCGTGACTTGGTAGGTCGCCGGGAACAGGTAGCCCTCCGGGTTGCCCTCCGCCTCGGCCGGCAGCCCGATCGACGCCGGCTTCGCCAGCGCGGCCCGCAGCGCGGCGGCCTTGATGTCGGTCTTGGACGCGACGTCGGCGACGATCTCGCTGACCCGCTCGCCCTCGATCACCGCGACCCGACTCGCCACGCAGTTCGCCGGATTGATGAGCAGCGCGAGCGCCGCTGCGGCCTGCATCTTGTACTTGAGCCGGTAGTAGCAGACCTGGATGCCCGCAGACGCGGAGTTGTCCTTGGCCGCATTGACGAACGCCTGCTCGCTCTCGACGACGTCCGCCTTGGCCAGGGTGCGCGCGATGGCGGTCGCGGTGTCGCCCTTGTGGACCTGGACCACCACACTGCCGTAGCCGGGACCGGAGTAGTCGGCGGCGTTGTCGAACACACCGACGGCCTTCAGACCGAGGCCGGCGACGACCGCGAGCACCAGCACGGCGAGGGCCCCGATCACGAGACCCCGTCCGCGCGAGGGCCGGTGCTCCGGCTCAGGGTAGTCAGACACGCACTCAGTTCCTTTCGGTCACAACAACGAGTTCGCCGGGTATCGCGCCGGTTGCGCGCTCCCGGTCAAGAGCAGATTGGAGGATCAGCACGGCGGCGGCCTGATCGACCACGGCGCGGCGCTTCTGGCCCTTCTTGCCTCGCTCGCGCAGCATCGCCTCCGCGGAGACCGTCGTCAATCGCTCGTCCTGGAGATGCACGGGGATCGGCCCGATCAGGTCTGCCAGCTGCTGGGCGAACGCACGGACGCGCTCGGCCGCCGGACCCTCGCCGCCCGACAACGATCGGGGCAGGCCGACATAGACCCGCACGACGGCATGCTCCTCGATGAGGTGCTGCAACCGGGCGAGGTCACCGTCGCCGCGCGCGACCGTCT
>JBQCJL010000284.1:0-4371 GCA_051952795.1 Marmoricola sp. | reverse complement strand
GGCGGCTTCACGGCGCCCGAGGAGGTCGTCGACGCGCTCACGGAGCGACTCCGCTGGATGCTTGCGGGGCCCTCGGACCTCTCAGCCGGTGCTCGCGCTTCCGGCCGGTAGTCCCTACCGTCGGATCAGGAAGTCGGGATCCGCTGTGGTTCGGGCGTTTACGTGCGAGCCTCAGATAACTAGTTCTACGGGTTCGCTGTCTCAGCGGACCGCAAGAAGCCCGCTCACGCCGCGTATCCAACTGCGGGAGTTGATAAGTCGGTGACGACCCCCCGCCTCAGGTCGGCAGAGATCGGCTCCTCCGAAGCCTGCCTGTCGCTGACACCCGCCTCGGCAGCCGTTAACGCCAACCTGATACTCGCGCGGCCTGCTCAATCCAGTCGTGCAGGTCGGGCCGGAGGACCTCATCGGGAGCGGTGAGCTTCACGTAGCGGCTACGCCCAACAGTGCCCAACGGTGGCGGGGAGTCGAAGTCGGCACCGCCCAGAAACACGACATTGACCGACAAGTGGTACGGCGCGAGTTCGATGATCCAGCCACGCTCGGGAAGGCCGTAGAACGGACGGCTGAACTTGACCCCGAACTGAAGCCCGGGAACGGTGTCGCAGATCAGCTCATCGAGGACACGGACGAGCGGCTGAACGCGGGGCATGAGGCGCACGAACAACTCGTCGATGGCCGCGTGATCCACCGACGGTTCCGGAGGCCGCCGATTCGGATTGCCTTTGATCATCTTTGGCACGAGTTCAACCTAGGACAGACCGTCGACCATCCCGTGAGGGATGTCGGGTACGGCCTGAACCGGTGGCCGAGCTAGGCGTCGATCGCGTCGACGTCGACCTCGTAGGCACCCGCCACGATGAACTCCTTGCGCGGCGCGACCTCGGACCCCATGAGCAGCTCGAAGACCTCGGCTGCTGCCTCGGCATCGTCGACGGTGATCTTGCGCAGGGTGCGTCGGCGCGGATCCATCGTGGTCTCCGCCAACTGATGCGCATCCATCTCGCCAAGACCCTTGTAGCGCTGCACCGGGTCCTTCCAGCGGATGCCCTTCTTGGTCAGCTCCGCGAGCTTCCGCTGCAGCTCGGGGTCGGAGTAGGTGTAGATGTACTTGTCCATCCCCTTCTTGGGGTTGGACAGCTCGATGCGATGCAACGGCGGAACCGCGGTGAACACGCGACCCGCACGCACCAGCTCCGGCATGTACTTGAAGAACAGGGTGGCGAGCAGGCACCGGATGTGCGCGCCGTCGGAGTCGGCGTCGGCCATGAAGATGATGCGGCCGTAGCGGGCGGCGTCGATGTCGAAGGTCCGGCCCGATCCGGCCCCGACCACCTGAATGATCGAGGAGCATTCGGTGTTCTTGAGGACATCGGCCACGGTGGCCTTCTGCACGTTGAGGATCTTGCCTCGGATGGGCAGCAGGGCCTGGAATTCGGAGTTGCGGGCGAGCTTGGCGGTACCGAGGGCCGAGTCGCCCTCGACGATGAACAGCTCCGAGCGGTCGACGTCGTTGGACCGGCAGTCCGCCAGCTTGGCCGGTAGAGCCGAGGACTCGAGCGCGTTCTTGCGTCGCTGGTTGTCACGTCGCTCGCGGGCGGCGATGCGGGACTTGGCCGCGCCGGCCACCTTCTCCATCAGGACCTTCGACTGGCGCTTGTCCGCGGCCTTGGTCGAGGTCAGGAAGGCCTTCAGCTCCGCGGCCACGACCTTGCGCACGATCGTCCGTGCAGCCGGCGTGCCGAGGACCTCCTTGGTCTGTCCCTCGAACTGTGGCTCGGCCAGCCTGACCGTGACAACGGCGGTCAGGCCTTCGAGCACATCGTCCTTCACGACGTCGGCATCGTTGACCTTCAGGACCTTGGCGGCGCGCATCGCGTCGTTGAACGTCTTGGTCAGCGCCGCCTCGAAGCCCACCACGTGGGTGCCGCCCTTGGGCGTGGCGATCACGTTGACGAAGGACTTCACCTCGGTGTCGTAGCCGTTGACCCAGCGGCACGCGATATCCACGACCAGGGTGCGCTCGACGTCCTGAGGGGTCATGTGACCCTTCTCGTCCAGCACCGGAACGGTCTCGGTGAACGTCTCCTCGCCTTGGAGGCGCAGCACCTCCGTGACCGGCTCCCCCGTGCTGAGGAACTCGACGAACTCCGAGATGCCGCCCTTGTGCAGGAAGGACTCGACGTGCGGCTCAGCCCCGCGACGGTCATCGATGGCGATCTCGAGGCCCGGCACGATGAACGATGTCTGACGAGCGCGCCCGATCAGCCCGTCGATCTCGAACTTGGCGTCCTTGGTGAAGATCTGACGGTCGGGCCAGAACCGGATGCGGGTACCCGAGCGACCCTTGGCTACGCGGCCGCCCTTGCGCGAGAGACCCGACCCAGGGGTGAACGACGCACTGGGGCCATCACCGTTGAAGACGCCGGGGACACCACGCTGGAAGCTCATGCCCTGCACCGCGGGCGAACGCTCGACGTCGATGTCCATCCGCGCCGACAGCGCGTTCACCACGGACAGGCCGACGCCGTGCAGGCCGCCCGTCGCGTTGTAGGAGCCGCCGCCGAACTTGCCGCCCGCGTGGAGCTTGGTGGCGACGACCTCGACCCCGGAGAGCCCGGTCTTGGGCTCCTTGTCCGTCGGGATGCCGCGACCGTTGTCGTGGACCTCGACGGAGCCATCAGCGTGGAGGATCACCTCGACCTTGGTCGCCGAGCCCGCGAGCGCCTCGTCGACACCGTTGTCGATGATCTCCCACAGGCAGTGCATCAGCCCCCGGGTGTCGGTGGACCCGATGTACATGCCGGGGCGCTTGCGAACCGCCTCCAACCCCTCCAGAACGAGGAGGTGCTGGGCGTTGTAGGTGTTGTCGATGGTGCCTGAGCCTTCCGTGACCGCGCGTAGCGTGCTGCGCGGCCCCAAATCTAACGAGTGCCACCGACGGCTTCTGTGAGCGACACCTCATGCAGCCGGATGGGGTGAAAAACGTTACGTCCGCGCGTTGGAAATCTCCCACGAAGAGTCGATACCGCGTGCTTAGATGCGAAGAAGCGCAACATCGAGAGACCGCGATGCATAGTTCTTGGGCCAACCGGGAATCGAATCAGTAACTCGGTCGTTGAGCAGAGCACGAAGCCTAGTCAGGGAGGGACCCAATGAGTACCGCAACCGCTCCAAGCACCAGCGAGTTGACCGCCGTCGACCGGTGTGACCGCTGTGGCGCTCAGGCGTACCTCCGCGTCCTCCTGCAGGCCGGCGGCGAGCTTCTCTTCTGTGCCCACCACGCCCGCGAGCACGGCGACAAGCTGCGCGAGATCGCGGTCTCGTTCCAGGACGAGACCGGTCGCCTCGCCGACACGCCCACGATCGCTGCGGACGAGGAACACTGATCGCCCGATTTCCGCGTCCTCGCGACGTAGCCACGGCCCCGCGTCTGATGACCGGGGCCGTCCGGTTTTCTGAGGAGCGCGGCCTGTCGTGATCGCGATCCTCTGGAGCCTTCTGGGGGCCACCACCTACGGCGTCTCCGACTTCATCGGAGCCATCGCCACCCGTCGATCCTCCGCCTGGCCGGTGGCGCTCGCCACCTCCGTCGGGGCAACCGCGAGCACCGCACTGCTCGCCCTCGCGGTTCACGGCAGCCCTTCCGCCTCGGATTACGGTTGGGCGACGTTGGCCGGCATCGGCGGCGGGGTCGGCATCGCCTTCCTCTATCGCGGTCTGGGACGCGGTCGCATGGGTGTGGTCGCGCCCACGAGCGCCGTCGGTGCAGCAGCGTTGCCGGTCGTGGTCTCGACCGTCTTCGGCGAACACCCACCTGCTCTGGCCTGGGTGGGCATCCTGGTCGCCCTACCGGGCATCTGGCTGGTGAGCTCCGAGGAAGGCACCGCCCTCGGCGGTCCCGGGCTGGTCGACGGCCTGGTCGCAGGCGTCGGCTTCGGCATCAACTTCATCGGCCTCGGGCACATCGGCGAATCCGCCGGGTGGTGGCCCCTGACGGTCATGAACGTCGCCAGCGCAGCGGCCGTCGTCCTCGTGGCGACCTGCCTGCGCCAGCGTGTGGTCAGCCGCGAGCCGGTCGTCTACCTCGGCCTCGTCGGCGGCTTGCTCGCCGCATCGGCGATGGTGGCCTTCCTGGTGGCGACACGGCATGGGCTGGTGTCTATCGCCGCAGTACTGGTGTCCCTCTACCCGGCCGTGACCATCGCCCTAGCCGTCGCTTTTCTTCACGAGCGCATTCAGCGTGTGCAGCGGATCGGCCTGGCGCTCTGCGCGCTGGCGGTAGCTCTCGTCGCGCTCAGCGGCCGAGGGTGACTCAGTCCAGGTAGTCGCGGAGCACCTGGGAGCGGCTCGGGTGGCGCAGCTTCGACA
>JBQCJL010000283.1:0-12649 GCA_051952795.1 Marmoricola sp. | reverse complement strand
ACCCTCGCTCTCGCGGGCGTCGCCTTGTGGTTCCTGGGAATCGCGGCCACGGCGATCCGGGTCGAGCAGATCCGCGCGGAGCTCAGCGGTGTCGCCAGCGAGGTCGCCCGTCATGGTGCTGAGCATGGCGGCGACGTGGGCCGCGCGCAGCGGTACCTCCACCTGCGACTACGGCGCTCGCACCTGCGCCGCGTCCTCAGCTCAGCGTCCATCCGGCTGGTCGATGAGGGAGTGGCACCGGCGCTGGAGGTGCGGCTGGGCGCCGAGGTCGGCTTCGCCCTCGGGGGTCATCCGCGGATCCGGATCGCGGTGGTGCGATCCGCGCCGGTCGAGGGGTCGGTCGCCCTACCGTAGGCTTGACCCTCGTGGCCGCACGGGATTACGACTCTGAGATCAAGCAGCTCCAGGCGACGATGGAGACCGTCGGCAAGGTGCTCGACCTGGACGGGATGCGCGCGGAGATCGCGGAGCTGGGAGAGAAGGTCGCTGCTCCGGACCTGTGGGACGACCAGGCGAACGCGCAGAAGGTGACCGGTCGGCTGTCGATGCTCCAAGGCGAGCTCGAGCGCTATACCGGGCTCGCCGCCCGGATCGAGGACCTCGAGGTACTCGTCGAGCTGGCACAGACCGAGGACGACTCCGACTCCCTTGCCGAGGCGGATGCCGAGCTGGATCGGGTGCTCAAGGCGGTCGAGCAGCTGGAGGTCCGCACCCTCCTCAACGGTGAGTACGACGCGCGTGAGGCGATCGTCACGATCCGGTCGGGAGCCGGCGGTGTCGACGCCGCCGACTTCGCCGAGATGCTGCTGCGGATGTACACGCGCTGGGCGGAGCGCAACAAGTACCCGGTCGAGATCTACGACACCTCCTATGCCGAAGAGGCCGGACTGAAGTCCGTCGAGTTCGCCGTGCACGCCCCCTATGCCTACGGAACGCTGAGTGTCGAGGCCGGCACCCACCGCCTCGTGCGGATCAGTCCCTTCGACAACCAGGGCCGCCGGCAGACGTCCTTCGCCGCGGTCGAGGTCGTTCCGCAGCTCGAGCAGACCGACGAGGTCGAGGTGGACGAGAACGACGTGCGCGTCGACGTGTTCCGCTCGGGTGGGCCGGGCGGTCAGTCGGTGAACACCACGGACTCCGCCGTGCGCCTGACGCACATCCCCACCGGCATCGTGGTCTCGTGCCAGAACGAGAAGTCGCAGCTGCAGAACAAGGCGTCGGCCATGGTCGTCCTCAAGGCGAAGCTGCTGGCCAAGAAGAAGGCCGAAGAAGCCGCTCTCAAGAAGGACCTCAAGGGAGACGTGGCCGCGAGCTGGGGCGACCAGATGCGCAACTATGTGCTGAACCCCTATCAGATGGTGAAGGATCTGCGGACGGAGTACGAGTCCGGCAACCCGCAGGCCGTCCTGGACGGCGAGATCGACGGCTTCCTCGAAGCCGGGATCCGCTGGCGTCGTGGCGGCGAGGGCCGCTGACGCCGATGGTCGCGCCCGGCGCGGCAGGTGGGGTCATTCAGTGTCCTCACCTACAGTGGAGGGCGGTCGGACGCCCCGCGCGTGCATCCTCCGCTTCCCCGACACCGGCCACACACTGACGTGATCAGATTTGAAAGTGTCGCTACGACCTATCCCGGTCAAGCGAAGCCTGCCCTCAGCCAGGTCAATGTCGACATCGAGAAGGGCGAGTTCGTCTTCCTCGTCGGCGCATCCGGCTCCGGCAAGTCCACGTTCCTCCGCCTCGTGCTGCGGGAGACACGCGCCAACGCGGGCCGCGTGTACGTGGCAGGCAAGGAGCTCAACCGCCTGCCCGGATGGAAGGTGCCCGCCCTCCGGCGCCAGATCGGAACCGTCTTCCAGGACTTCCGACTGCTGCCCAACAAGACCGTTGCCGAGAACGTCGCCTTCGCCCTCCAGGTGATCGGCAAGCCGAAGGCGCACATCAACAAGGTCGTCCCGGAGACCCTCGAGTTGGTCGGCCTCGAGGGCAAGGGCCAGCGCATGCCCGACGAGCTGTCGGGTGGTGAGCAGCAGCGTGTCGCCATCGCGCGCGCGTTCGTGAATCGGCCGATGATCCTCATCGCCGACGAGCCCACGGGAAACCTGGACCCGACCACGTCCGTGGGCATCATGAAGCTCCTCGACCGGATCAACCGCACCGGCACCACCGTGGTGATGGCGACGCACGACTCGGGCGTCGTCGACCAGATGCGCAAGCGGGTGATCGAGCTCAGCGATGGCCGCGTCGTGCGCGATCAGAGCCGTGGCGTCTACGGATACCAGGACTGAGGGCTGCGCTGATGATGACCCTTCGCTATGTCTTCTCCGAGGCCGGTCTCGGCCTCCGACGCAACCTCTCCATGGCCATCTCGCTGGTCGTGACGATCTTCGTGTCCCTCACCCTCGTCGGGCTGGGTCTGCTGGTCAGCGCCCAGGCCCACCGCACCGAGGAGTCGCTGGGCAGCCAGCTGACCATCCAGGCCTATCTCTGCAACGACCTGTCCCTGTCGGCCAACTGCAGCCGCCAGAACGTCTCGCCCGCCCAGAAGAACGCGGTCATCGGCGTGCTCCACACCAACTCGCAGGTCAAGTCGTTCCGGTACCAGAGCAAGCAGCAGGCCTACGACCTGTTCCGCAAGATCTACGCCGCCGACAAGTCGGAGGCCGCCTCCTACGCGGCGGTCACCCCGGCGGACATGCAGGAGTCCTACATCATCACCTTGAAGGACCCCCAGAAGTACAAGGACGTCGAGTCCCAGCTCGAGGGCATGCCCGGCGTCGACAGCGTGCACGACCTCCACAACCAGCTCGGCGCGCTCTATCGCGTGCTGAGCTTCCTCAAGTGGGGGGCGATCGGCATCGCGAGCCTGCTGCTGGTCGCCGCCATCTTCCAGGTGGTCAACACCATCCGCCTCGCCACGATGGCGCGTCGCCGGGAGATCGCGATCATGCGGTTGGTGGGAGCGTCCTCGCTCTACATCTCGCTGCCGTTCCTCATGGAGATCCTGGTCGCAGCAGCGATCGGCGTGGCCCTGGCGGGCGGAGCGGTGGCCGCCTTCACGCAGTTCATCGTCTACGACATGATCCGCGACAGCACGCACATCATGACCTGGGTCAACTGGACGGACTTCACCGACGCCTTCATCTGGCTCGCGATCCTCGGAGTCGTCCTGACGATGCTGCCGACCCTGTTCGTGACCCGCCGCTACTTGAAGGTCTAGACGACCTCGACGGTGCGCAGCGATCCCGGCCACGGGTCGCCGTGGCCCGGGAGGATCAGCGAGGCGTCCAGCGCACGGAGTGTGCCGACCGCGGCCTCGACGCCGGCACGGTCGTGATCGAACCACGCTGGCAGCAATTGGGGCCCGGTGCGCCTCGAGGTGGCGTGGGCAGTCGCGATGGTGTCGCCGGTGATCAGCGCGCCGGCCTCCGGAAGATGGAAGCAGGTGTGGCCGCTGGTGTGGCCGGGCGTCACGACCGGGACCGGCCTGCCCGGGAGGTCGAGCGCTTGACCCTCCTCGATGGGAGTGGCGTGCGGAATGGCCTCGGGCTTCATCGCGCCTGCGCGCGTGATCGTCAGCGACCAGCGCAGGACGCCGGGATCGAGCGCGTGCCGCAGCACGTCGGCCGGTCCGGCTGACTCGCTGAACTCGCCGCGCGCATGGGCCGCCTCCACCGGGCCTGTGAACGCTGGTGTGCCGTAGGTCCGATGCAGGTGGTTGACCGCACCGATGTGGTCGACGTGGGCGTGGGTGATGAGGACCACGGCGAGGTCCTCGGGCCGACGGCCGATCGCCGCGATCGAGGCCTCGACCGCGGCCCTGTCACCCGGATAGCCGGCGTCGACGAGGGTGACGTCCTCACCCTCGGTGAGGAGATACCAGTTCACCTCGGTACCCGTGACTCGGAAGATGCCGTCGGCGACCTGCTCCACGTCCATGAGGCGATCTTCGCCTATCGCCTTCCCCGCGAGTGTCGCTACCCGACTGGAACGCGCGGCTCGCTTACGGTCTAGATGTTCGCTCTTCCCCAACGAACAGGCTCCTACGGTGTTTCTTCCCCACGCCAGGCGCGGTCGTCGCGTGCTCGCCACTACGGTGGCTGGTTTGGCATGCGCCCTCGTCGCCGTGCAAGGCGCCGAGGCGAGCGACCCGCTGGCACACAAGCACAAGCAGCTCCAGCACCAGATGAAGGTCGCCGAGTCCTCCCTCGAGGATGCGTCCGCGGGAATGCGATCCGCACAGCTCGCGCTCAACCGGGCTCAGCGCCAGCTCGATGTCGCGAACGCGAAGCTCGCCAAGACCCGTGCGGCGCTTGCCGTCGCCGTCCAGCAGGACGACCTCATGCGGGCCAAGCTCGCGCAGGCTCAGAATCAGCTCAGCGCAGCGCAGGCCGCCGTCGTCCAGGGCAGGGTGACCGTGGCGCGGCAGCGTGACCAGATCGGGAGCTTCGCCGCCGAGACGTTCCAGAACGGCGATCCGCAGCTGATGCAGATCATCACGGTCATGCAGAGCGGCAGCGCGGGGGAGATCTCAGGGCGGCTCGGCGTCATCGACAGTGTCGCCTTGAAGCAGAGCTCGCTCCTCGCGCAGTATCGGCAGCAGTTGGCCGATCTGAACAAGAAGGAGCAGGAGGTCGCGGCCGCGACCGCGTTGGTCGCCCAGCAGCAGCAAGCGACGGCAGCGGCCGTGGTCACCCGCCAGCATCTGGAAACGGCGGCCCAGCAACAGCAGCAGACCGTCGCGCGTCTCGTCACCGTGCGGAAGGCAGCGAAGGCGCGCGCCGCCCGCATCATGCGCCGCGACCAGGCGCGGCTGAACGCGATCCTGCGCAAGGATGCCGCGATCAAGCGTGCGATCCTCGAGCGCAAGCGCCATGACCGCAACCGCTCCTGGCATGGCAGCGGCATGCTGCTCCGACCGGTCGATGGCCCGATCACCTCGCCCTTCGGTTGGCGCATCCACCCGATCTATCACTACTGGGGCCTGCACGACGGCGACGACTTCGCGGCCTCCTGCGGCCAGCCGCAGTTCGCCGCCGACAACGGCGTTGTCATGTCGGAGTACTACTCCTCCGTCTGGGGCAACCGCCTCTACATCGACCTCGGCAACATCAACGGGCACAACTACACGGTGATCCACAACCACTTGCGCGGCTACGCGGTCCACGTCGGCCAGCACGTGCGCCGGGGGCAGGTCGTCGGCTACACCGGTACCACCGGTTGGTCCACCGGTTGCCATCTGCACTTCACGGTGCTCCGTGACGGTGTCGCGGTGAACCCGGCGCAATATTTCTGATTGCGCTCCCTGAGAGACTTCTCCTCATGGCCAAGGAGCAGGGGCGCAAGCTCATCGCGCAGAACCGCAAGGCGCGCCACGACTATCACATCGAGGACACCTTCGAGGCGGGCCTCGTGCTGATGGGTACCGAGGTCAAGTCGCTACGCGCCGGCCACGCCAACCTCGCGGACGGATTCGTCGACATCGAGAAGGAAGAGGTCTGGCTGCACTCGGTGCACATTCCCGAGTACTCGCAAGGCACCTGGACCAACCACTCCGCCCGCCGCAAGCGCAAGCTGCTGCTCAACCGCGCCGAGATCGACAAGATCGAGCGCAAGGTGAACGAGAAGGGCTACACGATCGTGCCGCTCTCCCTGTATTTCAAGGATGGGCGAGCCAAGGTGGAGATCGCGCTCGCCAAGGGCAAGAAGAGTTGGGACAAGCGGCAGGCGCTGCGCGAGCGTGACGACAACCGTGAGAAGCAGCAAGCCTTGGGCCGCCACCTCAAGGGTCGAGATTGAGGCAAGCGCAGTGATGCAGGACGCCGAGGTCCCTGCCTGGTGGCAGGGACTGGGTCTGCCCGGCCTTTTCGATGTGCACGTCCACTTCCTGCCGCAGAACATCCAGGACAAGGTCTGGGCGCACTTCGACGAAGCCGGGCCGAAGATCGGGCGTGCGTGGACGATTCGCTATCGCGGGACGCACGAGGAACGGGTGGAGCAGCTGCGGGCCATGGGCGTGCGCCACTTCACCTCGCTGCCGTACGCACACAAGCCGGGGATCGCCGGCTATCTGAACGACTGGTCGCGCGACTTCGCCGCGTCCGTCGCGGAATGCATCTGGTCGGCGACGTTCTACCCCGAGCCCGGTGTCGCCGACTATGTCGGTGCGCTCATCGCGGACGGAGTGCAGGTCTTCAAGCTGCACACCCAGGTCGGCGACTTCGAGCTCGCGGACCCGTTGATGACCCAGGCATTCGGTGTCCTGGAGGACGCGGGGACGCCGATCGTGATCCACGTCGGCTCAGGGCCGGTGCCGGGCGCCTTCACCGGTCCGGAGTTCCTGGCGGCACTCCTGGAGCGGCATCCGCGCTTGCGGGTGATCGTTGCGCACATGGGAGCGCCGGAGTACCGACGCTTCCTCAAGCTCGCCGAGACCTACGAGAACACCATGCTCGACACCACCATGGTCTTCACGGACTTCTTCAACGCCGATGGCGCCTACCCGGCCGACGCGCTGCCGCGGATCGAGGCGCTCGGTCAGAAGATCCTGCTGGGCACGGACTTCCCGACGATTCCCTATCCCTACGCCCATCAGCTCGAGAGTCTCGAGCGACTGGGCTTCGGGGAACAATGGCTGCGGGCGGTGTGTTGGGATAATGGCGCGAGGCTGTTCGGCCTCGATCGCTAGACTGGAGTCACAACTCAAGAGGGGCTGATCGGTTTCGACTGGGGTCGTTCGTCCCAGGAGAAGCGGGTAGAGGAGCCAGCGTTATCTCTTTAACGATCGCTGGAAACCAATAGTTGCCAACTCAAACCGCAACGACTTCGCTCTCGCTGCCTGATTGCAGTGATCGAAGGGTCTAACCGGGCATCTGTCCTCGTCCCGGATCTAGGCCTCATCTAGAGGACTTGCTGATCAACCTCCGTCGGGAGGGTTGATCAGGACTCAATCCTGACTGAGCCCGTCGGCGCACGTGTTCGTGCCAGCGCCGGGGCCGAGAAAAGCGAACTCACGAACTACACCCGTAGAAGACCTGGCACTGCGCTCTAGGACCGGGGTTCGATTCCCCGCAGCGCCACCGACACAGCGGCCCGCCTCCAGATCGTGGAGGCGGGCCGCTGCGTTGTTCGGCTGGCTCAGGTGACCTTGAGCGTGGCCACCTTCACCGAGCTGTGGCTCTTGATGTTGGCGTTGCCGCTGTACGACGCGTACACGTAGTACGTGCCGGCAGCCAGCCGCTTGCCCAGCGACACGGTGACCTTGCCGCCCGACAGGGCCTTGCCGGACAGGCTGACCTTGAGCACGCCGGTAGTGGTCTTCACCAGGATGTTGACCGTGCCGGTCGGGACCAGTCCGGTCGCGGCGACCTTGACCGTCGCGGTGCCGATCTTCAGGTGGGAGACGATCGGCGCCGAGCCGGTCAGCGTCGCGGTGGCCTTAGCGACGGTGTACGAGCCGCTGGCGATCGGAGCGGCAGCGACACCTGCGAGGTTCGGCTGGAAACCGTCGCCCGCTCCGCCGCCGTAGCTGAACGTGCCGGCCGCAGGAGTCGGGACGGTGAAGGTCACCGCGTGGGATCCGGCCGCGATCGTTCCGTGGTAGACGGTGCCGTTGATGGTGATCGTGACGGCGCCGCCCCCGTTGCCCGTGGACTGGACATCGACGGTGAAGACCGACGAGCGACCGGCGACCGCAGCGGAATTGCTCACCGTGACAGTCGACGTCGAGGCGACGCCGGCCGTCTGGCTGGTGTTACCGCAGTTGCTGTCGGTCAGGAAGCCGTAGGCCTTGATCGTTGCGGTGTCGAGGCAGAACTTGGAGGCCGACCCGACGAAGGTGTCGTAGAGCGCGCGGTACTTGACGTTCCCGTTCGGGTTGGTGACGGCAGCTGTCGGAATGATGTTGAACGCCCCGAGCGACAGCGTGGCCGAACCCTCCGAGCCGTAGGTCTTGTAGGCCGAGTTCGGCACGTAGGTTCCGGAGTTGTCGACATACGGGAGGACGGCGCCCTTCGGCGAGTTGTCGCCGCCACCGATCGGGACCGCCGAGTCGAACGGCACCACCGTGTAGTCGGTGCCGGCGACCTTGCCCGAGGGGTCGGCGGTGAGACCGTTGTGATAGGTGATGAACTTCGCCGCCGAGAAGGGGACGATGGCGGCCACCCCGGCCGGAGCTGCCTCGAGCACCGAGGCGTCGTTCTGCTGGACCGGGGTGCTGCCGGGCGTCAGAGCGCCGACGTAGGGCGAGACCGGAGTGCCGGGGTAGGCGGCCGTGAAAGCGCTGTCACCCTTGTCCGCTCCATAGGGCACGGCGGAGTTGATCGCGTTGAGCTGCTTGAGGAACGTCTGACGCACGCCCGAGCCGGGCTTCGGCAGGAAGGCCTGGATGGGCTGGGTCGGGTCGCCGCTGACGTTCGGCGTGCTCGACGACAGCAGCTCGCCGTTCGCGGTGTCGACGTAGGTGTCGGCACCGGTGTAGATGTTGACGAAGTCCGAGAGCTTGAGGCCCGCGTTGCTGTTCGTCTTCAGGAAGGGGCTGCCCGATGGGACCGCGAAGGTCAGGTTGTCGAGGGCGAACGGAATCTCCGTCAGCACGCCGCCGCCGGCCGCCACGGGCGTTCCCTGGAACCCGGCCGCACGCGCGAAGTCGACGTCACCGATGCCGACCGAGTCGTTGCCGGCCGGCAGGAGACCGATCGACTCCTCGATCGCCTTGAAGCCGGCACCCGAGCCGTTGGGGTGGGTCGCGGGCGCACCACCGCTGCGGTAGGTCAGGGGAGTGGTGCCCGTCGCCGTCCATGACGCCAGGTTCAGCGTTCCGTCGGAGATGGTGCCCAGGTCCTGGCTGAGTCCATAGACCAGATCCTGGGTGGTGTCCGATCCGACGCCCACCAGGGTGTTCGGACCGATGGGGGCACCGTTGAGATAGGTGGCGGTCGTCGGGTCTTCCTGGGTGGCGGTGAGGGCGGCGTTGGTCGCGGTCGCCGCAGGAACTCCGAGGCCTAGGCCCAGAGTCGCTGCCCCGACGACAACGGCCGTGGCCTTGCCGAGCTTCGTGGCCTTCATGGTGGTTCCTTCCGAGAACGTAGTCAGTAGCAGCCCCGCGCTGCTGGGCATATAAAACCAACTAAATTACTCGTGTTACACGAAATAACCGTTTTTGAGACGGATCCAGCGAACGGCTACGCGGCGGAGCTCACGCGCCGAGGCGGAAGCGGACGACGTCGTCGGCGGCCAGGCGTGCGTCCTTGCTGCCCGACATGGCGTCCAGGAAAGCGGCGCGGGTCAGGGTGAGGAGCACGGTGTCGGCCGTGGTGGTGACGGTCGCGGTCCGCGGGACGTCCCGCAACAGGGCGATCTCACCGAAGTAGTCGCCCGGGCCCTCCACGCGCAGCGAGCGGCCCGCTTGGGTCACCTCGACGCTGCCGGACTCGATCAGGAAGAACCGGTCGGCGACATCGCCCTCACGCAGCACTGCGTATCCGGACGGAAGGCTGACGCGCTCGAGGTCGCGCGCGATTCCCTCGAGCCGTGCCGGTGCCAGCGGCGCGAAGATCTTGGTGGCACGCAACAGATCGAGGCCGACCGGTGGCCGCAGCCGCGCGTCGAGGTGCCGGCAGGCGGGCATCAGCACGAAGACCGGAAGGCCCGCCACCAGGGCGATCGTCAGGAGTGCTCCCCGCAGGCCGAACTCGTGGGTGAGCCATGGCGCTACCGCCGCCCCCAGGGCCATGGCGGCGATGAGCAGACCCTCGAGTGCGCCGAAGACGCGGGCGAGGATCTGATCGGGGGCGACGCGCTGCACCAAGGTGTAGAGCGAGACGTCGACCAGAGGGTTGCCGAAGCCCATCAGGATGACCACGGCGAAGGCGATGCCGGCGACCGGCTGCCAGGCGGCGGCGACCAGGGGGATCGACCAGAGCAGGCTGCCGATGGCCAGATCACCACCCAGCTTGTGACTCGCGGCCCGGCCCATGGCCACGATGCCGCCGACGATCGCACCGATCCCGAAGGCGGCGTTGAGATAGCCGACGCCGCGCGAGCCACTGCCGAGAACCTGGACCGCGAGAACGATGGTCAGGACCGGGAACGCGCCCGCCACGATGGTCTGGAGGCAGCCGAGCACGGTGACCAGTCGTAGGTCACGCTGCCGCGCGATCGTGGTGAAACCGGCGACCAGACCTCCTGCCGGCGCTTCGTCGCCCTCCTCCGTCGCCTCGGCCTCCGGGCGCGGGTGCGGGCGGACGCCCAGCACCAGGAGGGCCGACCACACGAAGGTGCCCGCCTCGACATAGAAGACGGTCTCCACCGTGCTCAGCCAGAGCAGCAGCGAGCCGAGAGCGGGTCCGGCGAAGAATCCGATGCTCTCGATGGTGCTGGCCGCGCCATTCGCGGCGGTGAGCTCCTCCGGTGTCTCGACGAGCGAGGGGAGGATGGCCGCCTGGGCCGGCCGGAACACCGATCCGAGGAAGGACACGAGTGTCGCCAGCACGAAGATGACCGCGGCCGGAGCACCCGCGCTGAGGGCGATGGCCGCCGCGCACACAAGCGCTGCGCGGGACAGATCGGCGGAGATCATCACGAGTTTGCGAGGAAGCTTGTCGGCGATGCCGGCCGCGAAGGGTGCCACGATCGCCATCCCGACCAGGCGGACGGCGGTGAAGATGCCGACGGCGGTGGCTCCTCCGACGCCGTAGGCCCACACCGTCACCGCGGTCGCATACGCCCAGTCACCCGTATTGGAACCGGCCCAAGCGGCTTCGATGCGCCGGAGGTTGCGATTGCGCAGGACCGCCGCGATCGGCTTGAACATCTCGCTCAGCGCTGAGGGCGCCTCGGGTCGAGTGTCGGCCACCTCGGTGATCTCCATGCCTGCCCCCTGCCGCAGCACTGGTCGCTTCTACCGTTGCCATGGTGCACCCCTGAGGCGGGTTTGTCGCTAGGTCGGTCGCCCCGATTGGTCGGGGCGGATCTCTTGCAGTTCGGCGTTACCCGGGGTGACACTGGCACGACGGGGAGGGAACGTTCTGCGTTCCTAGGGGGAACCATGCCGATCGGTCATTCCAGTGCTGCCCGCCGCGCCATCACCCGGATCAGGCGCCAGAAGCGCCGTGTCCTTCTCGCCGGATTCGCCGTCGGCGGAGTGCTGGTGGCCAGCCTCCCGAACGCTCAGGCAACCCCGACCACGACGGGAACCCCGGGCTTCGTCGCACCCGGAGGGGTCGTCAAGTTCGAGCACTACAACGGCGTCGCGTCGGTGGACTACTACCCGACGAGCTCAGCGACGACACCGACGATCGTGCGTCCGCTCGCGCTGTCGTCCAAGAACTGCTCGATCGCCAATCTCACGTCATCGGTCACCGTGGGCGGCACGACCTACGCGCCGGTCTCCGACCTCTTGAAGATCTCGGTCTCGGGCATGACGAACAACGGCCCCTACTTCGTGACCAACGACCTCGGCGGCGTCACCAACGGCAACAGCTGCGGCTCGAACGGCGGAAAGGTGTCGCTCAGCGGGCTGCTCACTCTCAAGCCCGGGACTCTGGTCAGCGGCAGCTTCCTATCGGCATCGGTCGTCGTGGGTGCGCACTACGGCGCGGGCCTGATCTGGACCGCGTCAAGCAACGGCACCCAGGTGACCAACGGCACCGGTACCAATGCACTGCAGGGTCCGGCAGCGAGCGGCAGCGCCTCGGCATCCAACGACAACACCGTCGTGGGCATCAACCCGACCGACACCTCGACCTCAACGCCCGTCTACCACCCCTTCGACACCCTGACCCTCAAGCCGACCGGAACGGCCCAAGCGACGATCGACCTGTCGCCGGGCGACCTGGCCACGGACGTGCCGACCACCTTCAACCTCGGTCAGGCACAGGACTACTCCGTCGACTGCACGAGTCAGAACACCGTGGTCACCAACGACACCGGCAGCAGCGCGCAGTCGGCGACGTTCCAGCGACTGCCCAACGGCTACAACCCGAACAAGGACCAGACCTGCTACCGGATCGGCGTCACCGTCGACATCACCCCGACCGCCGTGACCTTCGGGGGCGGCACGCGTGACGTGATCTACGTGAACAACACGACCACTGCTGCCGACGGCACTCCGCAGCAGGTGCATGCCCAGTTGACCATCACGTGGAAGATCAGCCGCTACGACTCCTCGGGCAACCTCCGGTCCCAGTCGTCCATCGCGGCCGAGATGCAGCGGTACATCCAGAACAGCGACACGGATCCGTACGTGCCCGTCCAGTGGTGCGGCGCACAACTGGCGCCGAACACCATCGGCTATCCGGGACCCTCGCACCCCGCGAACACGCCGTGGTGCCTCGTCTCCGACCACAGTGACCAGGACTCGTCGGGCAATTACATCGTCCAGACGCAGGTCTACGACGGTGTGTGCGATCCGCGGATCATCTAGCGGCTTGGACTCCTACCCGCTCGAAGATGGCTTCGGCCTCACCGGTCTCGCCGAGATCGGTGAGGCCGAGCGAGTCCGCTGAGACCAGCATCTGGGCGAGGTCGAAGGCGAACGACTTCTCGCGAGCGAGGGCGACTCCGGCGCGGAGCGCCTCGGCGGCACCGTCATGGATGCCGAGCGCTGCCAGCGCCAGGGCGCGCACATGGGCGGCGGTGGCATCGAGTAGGG
>JBQCJL010000282.1:0-6461 GCA_051952795.1 Marmoricola sp. | reverse complement strand
CCCTCGGCGACCTTCATCGGGTCGACGTCGCCGATCAGGTCCGCGACCGAGGTGTCCGGCGTGGCCAGCTTCTCGGCGTACCGCTCGCTGCGGTGCCGCCAGGCGACCGGCAGCTCGTCACCGAGCTCGGCCGCGCGCCGCTGGGAGCCCACGGTGATCGGGTCGTAGGGGTGCTCCCCCAGCTCGCTGCCCTCGATGACCGGGGTCCACTCGTCGAGCAGGCGCGCGATGCTCCGCAGGAGACGCGTCTTGCCCTGGCCGCGCTCACCGAGGAGGACCACGTCGTGGCCGGCGAGGAGAGCTCGCTCGAGCTGCGGGAGCACCGTGTCCTGGAGGCCATGCAGGCCGGGCCACGGGTCACGTCCCGCCGCCAGCTCGGTGATGAGGTTCTCGCGCACCTCGTCGCGGATCGAGCGGAGCCGGTGCCCGCTGGCACGCAGCTCGCCGAGGGTCTGGGAGGTGGGAGCGGGATTCGCAGATGCCACGGTCACGGTCCCACGTTAGCCGGGGGTCCGCAGAAACAGATGACGACGGTTTCGCCGGCGGGGGCGGCCAGCGAAACCGTCGTGAGTCGATGTTGCTGAGCCAACCTTTCAGGACCCTGAAAAAGAAGCCGGGATTGCGCCTAGAGGCTGAGGATCACCGACGATCCGTGGCCGAAGAGGCCCTGGTTGGCGGTGATGCCCACCCGGGCGGCCTCGACCTGCCGGCCGGTCGCCTGACCCCGGAGCTGCCAGGTGACCTCGCAGACCTGGGCCAGCGCCTGAGCCGGGACCGCCTCGCCGAAGCACGCCAGACCACCGGAGGGATTGACCGGGATGCGACCCCCGAGCGTGGTCTCGCCTGCACGGAGGAGCGACTCGGCCTCCCCTTCCCCACACAGCTGCAGAGCCTCGATCCAATCGAGCTCGAGCGCAGTCGACAGGTCGGACACCTCGGCCAAGGACACGTCCTCGGGTCCCAGTCCGGCCTCCTCATAGGCGGCGATGGCGATCGAGCGCTTGAACGTCTCGCCCGCCTCGACGCCCTCGGCGATCGGGTCGGTGGAGATGTTGGGCATGTCGAGGATCGTGTTCGGGAAGCTCGGGGTGACCGTGGCGACGGCTCGGACGTGGACGGGCTGCTCGATCCCCTGGCGACGTGCGTAGTCCTCCGAGCACACGATCACGGCGGCCGCGCCGTCGGAGGTCGCGCAGATGTCGAGGAGCCGCAACGGATCGCTGACGACCGGCGAGGCGAGCACGTCCTCGGCAGAGACCTCCTTGCGATAGCGGGCATTCGGGTTGTTCAGGCCGTGTCGCGCGTTCTTGACCTTCACCGCCGCGAAGTCCTCCGATGTCGCGCCGTAGAGGTCCATCCGGCGGCGGGCGTACATCGCGAAGTAGGCCGGGTTCGTCATGCCGAGCAGACGGAAGCGCAGCCAGTCCGGATCGCTCCAGCGCTCGCCGGCGTTCGGAGCCAGGAACCCCTTCGGAGTCGTGTCCGCGCCGACCACGAGCGCCACCTCGCTCAAGCCCGCCATGATCCGTGCGCGTGCAGTGTCCAGCGCCTGGGCACCGGTGGCGCAGGCGGCATACGAGGTCGCCACCCGGGCACCGTTCCAGCCGAGTGCTTGAGCGAAGGTGGCGCCAGCGACGTAGCCGCCGTAGCCGTTGCGGACGGTCTCGCCGCCGACGATCAGGTCGACGTCGCTCCAGGCGATGCCGGAGTCCGCCAACGCCGCGCGAGCAGCGTGCACGCCGTACTCGACGAAGTTGCGGCCCCACTTGCCCCAGGGATGCATGCCGACACCGGCGACGACGACGCTCATGCGGAGACCTCCTCGGTCGGGCGCCAGCGCCAGACGACCCGATCGCCATCCAGACCACTCATCGGCTCGACGACGAGCTCCACCTCGCTGCCCACCCGGATGTCGTCGACACCGAAGCCGTCCGCGACCTGGCCGAGGACCGTGAGGCCCTCGGGAAGGGTGACGGCGGCCAAGGCGAAGGGAACGTAGGGATCCGCAGCCACATAGGGCGCGGGCGGCTGGTACTGCGCATCGGTGTACGACCAGACCACGCCCTTGCGCGAGAGCTCCACCTGTTCGAAGGCATCACCGGCGCACTGCGGGTTGCGGCAGAAGCCGCCCTCCTCGGCGATCGGGGGGAAGTAGGTCGACGCGCATGTCGTGCAGCGGGACCCGATCATGGCCGGCTCCGGGCCGACCGTGAACCAGCCCTCAACGATGGGTGTGCCCAAGACGGCCTCCAGAGTGGATCAGCGCAAAAGTAGAACAGGTTCTCATAGTATCGGGAATCACCAGCGCCATGGCCACCGCGCGCGGGCGTCGTATGTCAGGCTCTGTCTGTGCTCGTCGCCGTGTGTGTCGTTCTCGCGATCGCCGTTGCTGCATTGGGCTTTCTTCTGGCTCAGGCGCGGCGGGAGCTGCGCGTCATGACGGCCGAACGTGACGAGCTCCTCGTCGAGGTGCGCCGCCGGCTGGCCCCCTCCCCGACGGTCCGCCGGGGCGCCAATACGGTGCGAGCACTCGTCGAGACGGCGGTCGAGAGCGCGGCCCGTCTGCGCGAAGGCGGGGTCAGCGGACTTCTCAGCGCCTCCATCGAGGATCTGGTCCGATGGAGCACCGAGGACCGCCGCGCGATCGCGCGCGTCACCGGGCCGGATGGGACCGTCACCATCCTGTTCTCGGACATCGAGAACTCGACCAGCCTCAACGAGCAGCTGGGCGACAAGGGCTGGGTGGCGCTGCTGAGTGCGCACGACGTGGTGGTGGAGCGCGCGGTCGCCGACCACGGCGGGGTCATCGTCAAGACCCAGGGCGACGGCTTCATGGTGGTGTTCGGCGACTGCGTCAACGCCGTACGTGCCGCAGTCGAGATCCAGCACGAGATCGGTCGAGGTGCCCACCGGCGCCTGCGCCGGACTCCGATCAAAGTGCGCGAGGGGCTCCACGTGGGAGCCGTCGTCCACAAGAACGGCGACTTCTTCGGCACCAATGTGGCCATGGCCGCGCGCATCGCCGCGCACGCGGTCGGCGGTCAGATCCTGGTGAGCAGCGAGGTCCAGGAGCGGCTGGCCAGGGACCCGGCTGCCGAGGGCATCGACATTGTCGAGGCCTTCGAGACCGAGCTCAAGGGGCTCGAGGGAACGCATCGCCTGTGGGAGGTCCAGCTCCCCTAGCCGCCGAGCTTGCACAAATTGACGCCGAACTTGCACGTGCTGACGCCGACCTTGCACGTTTGTCAGCCACGCAAGCTGAGGACTCCTGTCGCGTGAAGCTCGCGCATCAGGGAGGAGACACCTGCAAGGTCGAC
The DNA here is from genome assembly GCA_051952795.1 of Marmoricola sp. GTDB lineage: Bacteria > Actinomycetota > Actinomycetes > Propionibacteriales > Nocardioidaceae > Marmoricola. The sequence goes on along the minus strand of JBQCJL010000282.1, from coordinate 3,144 downwards.
TGCAGAACGTGCTAGGTCGGCGTCAACTAGAGCAAGGTCGGCGTCAGCTCAGGAGGGCGTCGACGAAGGTCTCGGGGTCGAACGGGGCCAGGTCGTCGGCCCCCTCGCCCAAGCCGACCAGCTTGACCGGAACGCCGAGCTCGCGTTGGACGGCCACGACGATGCCGCCCTTGGCGGTCCCGTCGAGCTTGGTGAGCACGATCCCGGTGACGTCGACGACCTCGCTGAACACCCGCGCTTGAATGAGCCCGTTCTGACCGGTCGTCGCGTCGAGCACCAGGAGCACCTCGGTGACCTGCGCCTGCTTCTCGATGACGCGCTTGACCTTGCCGAGCTCGTCCATGAGGCCCTGCTTGTTCTGCAGGCGCCCAGCGGTGTCGACCAGGACGACGTCGACGCCGCGCTGGATGCCCGCCTCGACGGATGCGAAGGCGACGCTCGCCGGATCGCTGCCCTCGGGACCGGAGATCACCTCGACGCCCACGCGGTCGCCCCAGGTGGTCAGTTGCTCACCAGCCGCAGCACGGAAGGTATCGGCCGCGCCCAGGAGCACGGAGCGCTCGTCAGCCACGAGGACGCGCGCGATCTTGCCCACCGAGGTCGTCTTGCCGGCGCCGTTGACGCCGACGACCAGCACCACACCGGGCTTGCCGTCGACACCTTGCGTGTTGAGTGCGCGATTCATCTCCGGCCCGACCAGCGCCACCAATTCCTCGCGGAGCACCGTTCGGGTGTCCTCGGGGTTGCCCTCGACGCGCAGCCGGGTGCGGAGTCGCTCGACCAACTCCTGTGCTGGCGCGACTCCGAGATCGGCCGTGATGAGGGTGTCCTCGAGGTCCTCCCACGCGTCCGCGTCGAGGTGGTCGCGGGAGATCAGCGCCAGCAGGCCTCGCCCGAGGGCCGAGTCCGAGGCGGCCAGTCGCTGCCGCAGGCGGACGAGGCGGCCCGCGCGACCCTCGGGCCGCTCGAGAGTGTCAACAGCTGCAGGTTCGGCTGCATTATCTGACGGCTCGACTGCAATAGGTGCAAGGTCGGCGGGAGGAGCGGCGGGGGGCGGGGTCGCCCCGCGGCGGGAGCGGGCGACGAACCCGAGGAGTCCGCCCGCGATGACGACCGCAACAACGGCGATCGCGATGATCAGAAGCAGCACCGACGACATGGGGGCCATCCAATCAGGTGGCCAAGCGACCCCGTGAATCAGTCTTGGATGGTCGGCAGGGACTCGATGCGTCGCCGCATCGCCTCACCCAGCCAAGGCGCGCGCGGGACCTCTTGGCCGCGACGCGGGTAGCTGACGTACAGCACCGTGAGACCGGCGACCGCCAGTCCCAGCAGCAACACCAGCAACGAGAACACCATGCGATACAGGGTAGTCCGGGGTTCCTGAGGCCGCCCTGAAGATGGCCGCTACCAGGCCGTGACGCTCCTCACCAAAGGCTCCACGACCGTTCGGACATCGTCCGGGATCGGGACCGGTGGCCGGCTCGGCTGGTCGTTGTCGACGTAGACGTGGACGAAGCGGCCCTCCGCGTTGGCGGGCTGATTCGGGTCGTCAGCGCCAGCCGCGAAGATGCCGACCCGATAGACGACCGAGGTACGGCCGACCCGCTCCACGGCGAGCCCGAGGTCCAGCGGCGTCGGGTAGCCGAGCTCGGCGAAGTAGCGACAGGAGACCTCTGCCACGACGGCGATGTGCGGCAGCTTCCGGATGTCGGTGTCCAGGGCCAGAGCGAGATGGGCATTGACCGCGGTATCGATGAACTCGAAGTAGCGGGCGTTGTTCAGGTGCCCGTAGGCGTCGTCGTCCGCCCACCGCGTCGTAGCGCCCCGCCAGACCACGAAGTCCGCCCGGGTCGGCGGCGTACTCACGCCGACTCCGCTTCGCGGAGTCGCTGGCTGATCACGGCCGAGACGCCGTCGCCGCGCATGGTGACCCCGTACAGCGCATCGCCGACCTCCATGGTGCGCTTCTGGTGCGTGATCACCAGCAGCTGCGAGTGCGCCCGCAGCTCCTCGTAGATCTCGAGCAGGCGACCGAGGTTGGTGTCATCGAGAGCCGCCTCGACCTCGTCGAGGATGTAGAACGGCGACGGGCGCGCCTTGAACAGCGAGACCAGGAATGCCACCGCGACCAGCGAGCGCTCGCCGCCGGACAGGAGCGAGAGCCGCTTGACCTTCTTGCCGGCGGGTCGCGCCTCGACCTCGATGCCGGTGGTGAGCATGTCCTCCGGGTCGGTCAGCACCAACCGCCCCTCGCCACCGGGGAAGAGGCGCGGGAACACGTGATCGAACGCCTTGCTGACGTCCTCCCACGCCTCGGCGAACACCTGCTGCACCCGTTCGTCCACGTCCTTGACGATGTCGAGAAGGTCGCGTCGCGTCCGCTTCAGGTCCTCGAGCTGCTCGGTGAGGAACTTGTGCCGCTCCTCCATCGCGCTGAACTCCTCCAGCGCGAGCGGGTTGATCCGCCCGAGCTGGCCGAGCGCGCGCTCGGCGGCCCTGAGGCGTTTGGTCTGTGATTCACGGTCGAACGGAATCGGATCGGGGTCGGGTTGGCCCTCCTCGAGCTCGCCGAAGAACGGCACCAAGAGGTCGGGGCCGTACTCGGCGATCAGCGCCTCCGGCTCGAGTCCGAGCTCCTCGAGCGCGCGCTCCTGCAGCTGCTCGATCCGCATCCGCTGCTCCGTGCGCGCCATCTCGTCGCGATGCACCGACGAGACCAGCTCATCGAGATCACGACCGAGAGCACGCAGCGCCTCGCGCACCTCCCGCAGCTCCCGCTCACGGCCGAGGCGTCCCTGCTCGACCTCGGTGCGCGCCGCCTCAGCGCGCTCCAAGGACACGGCGAGATGCCGCAGGGCGTATTGAGCACCAGCGAGCACGGCGGCTCCGACGCGTCCTTCCCGCAGCACGCGCTCACGGCGAGCGATCGCGGCGACCCGTGCCGAGCGCTCCTGCTCCGCCGCCTTCAGCAGAGCATCGGCACGGCCGCTCACCCCGCGAGCGCGCTCCTCAGCAGTCCGCAGCGCGAGGCGCGCATCCATCTCAGCGCCGCGGGCCACCCGTGCCGCTTCCGCGAGCTCCTCGCGCCGCGCGGTATCCGGCTCCTCATCGGTCGCCGACTCAGCCGCTGCCAGCCGCTCC
>JBQCJL010000281.1:0-4391 GCA_051952795.1 Marmoricola sp. | reverse complement strand
CTCGGGCCGTGGCTGGAGCGACCGACGGACGCGGACCTGGCGGTCGTCGCCGAGATCGTCGCCGGTACCGCTCCGTTCTCCTTCAAGCTGGCCGAGATCGTGACCTTCCCCGATGGGCTCGTGTACCTCGACCCAGAGCCCTCCGAACCGTTCGCGGCGCTCACCAGCCGCCTGGCCGACGCGTTCCCGGCCTGCCCTCCCTACGGAGGCGCGTTCGCCTCCGTGGTCCCGCATCTGACCCTCGACCAGCTGAGCGCTGACATCTCCGTGGCATCGGTCCGAGCGTCCTTGGGAGCGGCGATCCCGACCCTGGCTCACGCGGACCGCCTCGACCTGCAGTGGTGGGAGAACGATCGCTGCCACCTGATGGGGTCCTGGTCGCTGGGCGGCTAGACCGAGAGGGCGACGCACCACCCCAGCCCGCCGCCGACCTTGCACGTATTGACGTCGACCTTGCAGCTCTTTCGATCGAGATTGCACTCCGCCCGCAACAAGCGAAAGGTCGACCGCAACAAGCGAAAGGTCGACCGCAACAAGTGCAAGGTCGGCGGGTGGAGGGGGCTAGTCGGAGAGCTTGGCCGACCAGCGCTCCTCGATGCGGCCCAGGCGCCACACCACGAGGGCGATGCCCCACACCGCCACGAACAGCGCGACGATGCCGTAGCCGGCGTAGTCGAGGTTGATGTTCGCGATCGCGGCCACGGGGCCGGTGGTGATGTTGAAGTGGGTGGCGGCGACCCCGACGAGCTCGATCGTTCCGATCACCAGGGCGACCACCACCGACAGGCTGGTGATGGTCAGGTTGTAGAAGACCTTGCGCACGGGACGTGCGAACGCCCAGCCGTAAGCGGCGTTCATGAAGACTCCGTCGACGGTGTCGGGCAGCGCCATGCCCGCGGCGAACAGCACCGGGAGCACGAGGATCGCGTAGAAGGGCAGGTTGAAGGCCGCCGCCCCACCGGCCAGCACCAGCAGACCCACCTCGGTCGCCGTGTCGAAGCCGAGACCGAACAGCACCCCGACCGGGTAGATGTGCCACGGCTTGCGGATCGACTTGGTCAGCGGGCCGAGGAATCTGTTCATCAGACCACGGGAGTCCAGATGCTTCTCGAGCTCCTCCTCACGGAACTCGCCGGCGCGGATGCTGCGGAACACCGACAGGATCCCCAGGAGGGTGGCGAGGTTGAGCAGTCCCAGGATCCAGAGGAACGTGCCGGAGACGGACGGCCCGATGATCCCGGTGAGCTCGTGCAGGGTCGAGGAGTCGTCCCGGATCGGTCCGACGAGGGCCTTGACGCCGATGGAGAGCAGGAAGGAGAGGACGAAGACGATCGTCGAGTGGCCGAGCGAGAACCAGAAGCCGAGGCTCAACGGCTTGCGGGGCAGATCGTCCGCGATCAGCTTGCGGGTCGCATTGTCGATGGCCGCGATGTGGTCGGCATCGAACGCGTGGCGGAGTCCGAACGTGTACGCCAGCACCCCGACGCCGACGGTGAACACCGGGTGGCCCCCGCCGAGCTGGTAGTGGTGCGGGGCGATGAGCGCGAGCAGGACGCCGAACCCGACGGCCTGCAGCAGCACGACCACGATCCCCATGCTCCACAGCGAGCGACGCTCCGGCCCGGTCAGGCCGGCGAAGAAGGAGCCGATGGACGCGGACATCGTCAGCAGGCTCCTCAGGCGTCGAGATTCGTTATTGCGAATTGTTTGCAATAAGGACACTACCCCAGCAGATTCACAGCGACCGCCCCTAGGGTCCCGACCATGAGCGAATCTGACCGTCGTCGTCGCATGCTGCTAGCGGGCGGGATTGTGACGCTCGTCCTGATTGTCGTGGTCGTGCTGGTGGCCGTCGGTCTCACCAGCGACAAGCACGGGGGTGCGACGACCGCCACGGCCAGCGTCGCCGACGAGGTCACCTCCGTTCCAGCGGCCACCTTCGACACCATCGGCAAGGGGCTGGTCCAGTTCCCGGCGACGGCCCTCCCCTCCGCTCCCCTCACCCAGGGCGGCAAGCCGAAGGTCCTCTTCGTCGGCGCCGAGTGGTGCCCCTACTGCGCGGCTCAGCGCTGGGTGATGGCCGTGGCGCTCTCGCGCTTCGGCACCTTCCACGGCCTGGGCGAGGTCTATTCGGCCGCCGATGACGGCGACCTCGCCTCACTCTCGTTCCACGGCGCGACCTACAGCAGCGACTACCTGGTCTTCGACGCGAACGAGGTTCAGGACCGCAATCGCCACACTTTGGACCGGCTGTCGGCGGCGGACCTGAAGATCTTCACCAAGTACGCGACGGGATTCCCGTTCATCGACATCGGTGGCACCTACCAGGTAGGAGCGATGTACGGCCCGGAGGTCATCGCCAATATGACGCAGCAGCAGATCGCGGCCGCTCTCAAGGACCCGCACAGCCAAGTCGCGCAGGCGATCGTCGGGTCGGCCAACTCGCTGACCGCCACCCTGTGCTCGCTGACGAACGGCAAGCCGACTGACGTCTGCAACTCGGCCGGTGTCCGCGCCGCCGGCTGACAGGCGGGCCGCGGCGACGTACCCGGCCTGGGCCCGGCTGTCGACGTTCGCACTGGCGATCGCAGGACTCGGCGTCTCGCTCTACCTCGCGATCGAGCACGCCCGCGGGTCGACGTCACTGGCCTGCCCGGACACCGGCCTCTTCAACTGTCATCTCGTCACGACGAGCACCTACTCCGAGCTCGCTGGCATGCCGGTCGCCTACCTGGGATTCGCCTTCTATCTCGGCGCGATGGTCCTGTTCTCGCCGTGGACCTGGCGTCTGGGGCACCCGATCCTGCGCTGGCTCCGGCTAGGCGCGGTACTCACCGGTGTGGCGATGGTCCTCTATCTCGTGTGGGCCGAGCTCTACCGGATCCATGGCATCTGTCTGTGGTGCACCAGCGTCCACCTGATCACGTTCCTGCTGTTCGCCCTCACCGTGCTCTCAGAGGCGGCTGGACCGATCGAGCCCTAGCCCGTGATTCCGGGGTGCTCGATCATCTCCTGGCTGCCGTGGCCACGCCCGGCGTGCAGCTGCAGCGCGCTGGTGACCAGCGGGAAGTGGCTGAAGGCCTGCGGCATGTTGCCCAGCAGCCGCTGGTTCGTCGGGTCCCATTCCTCACTGAGCAGCCCCACGTCGTTGCGCAGCTCGAGCAGGCGCTCGAACAAGCGCGTGGCCTCGTCCTGTCGCCGGGCGAGGTTCAACGCGTCGACCATCCAGAAGGAGCAGGCCAGGAAGACGCCTTCACTTCCGGACAGGCCGTCGTCGGTCTCCTTGGTGGAGTAGCGCCGGACGAAGTCGCCCTCGGTGAGATCGCGCTGGATCGCGTCGATGGTGCCGAGGATCCGTGAATCGGTACCCGGAAGGAAGCCAACGCGGGGAAGCGTCAGGAGACTCGCGTCCAGTGCCGAGTCGCCGTAGGACTGCACGAACGTGTTGCGCTCCGCGTCGAAGCCTCGCTCGAGGACGTCGGCGTGGATGGTGTCGCGGAGGGCGCGCCAGCGGTCGAGAGGGCCGTCGAGCCGCGGGTCACTGCCTTCGATCGCCTTGACCATGCGGTCGACACCGACCCAAGCCATCACCTTCGAATGCGTGAAGTGGCGCTTGGGTCCCCGGACCTCCCAGAGTCCGTTGTCCGGTTGGCTCCACGCGCCCTCGAGGTGCTCCATCAGCGCCACCTGCAGGTCCCAGGCATCGTCCGCCGAGGCCAGCCCGCTCTGGCGGGCGAGGGCCAGGCCGTCGAGCGTCTCGCCCCAGACATCGAGCTGGAGCTGGCCCGAGGCCGCGTTCCCGATGCGCACCGGAGTGGATCCCTCGTAGCCGGCGAGCCAGGGCAGCTCGTACTCGGTGAGGCGACGGGTGCCGTCGATCGCGTACATGATCTGCAGCTCGGCCGGGTCCCCCGCGACGGCGCGCAGCAGCCACTCCCGCCATGCGCCCGCCTCATCGCGGTAGCCGGCTGCCAGCAGTGCCTGCAGCGTGTACGTCGCATCGCGTAGCCAGCAGTAGCGGTAGTCCCAGTTGCGAGGGCCGCCGATCTCCTCGGGCAGCGACGTCGTCGCGGCAGCCACGATGCCTCCGGTGGGCCGATAGGTCAGCGCCTTCAGGGTTATCAGCGAGCGCCGGACCGCGTCCCGATAGGGCCCATCGATCTGGTGGCCGCTGGCGCTCCACTCCTTCCAGAAGCGCGTGGTGTCCTCCAGGACACTCTCGGCATCGAGTCGGGGCGGCGCGGGCTCGTAGCTCGGCATCCAGGTGAGGACGAACGGGACGCGGTCACCGGCGCGAACGGTGAAGTCCGAGAGGGTCGACCAGTCCTCGCCGCGCATCGGCACCGGCGTACGCAGGCGCATCGCATCGGGTCCCGCGATCGCCAGCAGCT
>JBQCJL010000280.1:0-6556 GCA_051952795.1 Marmoricola sp. | reverse complement strand
CGAGTACGACGATCTGGCCGCGGTCTCGGGGCCCGCGGATGCCGCGGCCGACCTCCGCATCGCGGTGACCCACGCGCCCTACCTGCGAGTGCTCGACCAATTCGCCGACGAGGGCTACGAGCTGATCATGGCGGGCCATACCCACGGTGGCCAGCTGCGGCTTCCGGGTATCGGGGCGCTGGTGACCAACTGCGATCTCGAGCCGGCGCGATGCCGCGGCCTCCACCGCCATCCCGCCTTCGCGCCGCCCGGGGCGCCCGGGTCCTCCTGGCTCCACGTGAGCGCGGGCGCCGGGACGTCCCCCGACGCCCCGGTGCGGTTCTGCTGCCGTCCGGAGGCCACGCTGCTCACGTTGACCAGCCCGATTTAGAGGTGGCCCCCACCCTCCGCTAACATCCTCTGGTTGCCAATCGGGCTGTGGCGCAGCTTGGTAGCGCGCTTCGTTCGGGACGAAGAGGCCGCAGGTTCAAATCCTGTCAGCCCGACCAACAACAAGAGGGTGACCCCCACCGCGGGTCACCCTCTTGTGCTTGGTGCTGGTCAGGGAGTCGGCAGGTCCAGCGTCTGGTTGGAGCCACCGGCGATCATCACCAGGTTGCCGGTCAGGCCACCGCGGTAGTTGATCGAGCCGCCAGCGACCACGAGCTGCAGCTTGTGACCAGCCGCGAAGCGGTGGACGATCGCGGGCAGCCGCACCACGAACGAGCCGTTCGGGTCGACCCGGATCGGCGCCGTCAGCTGGCGGATGTCGCTCGCCGTGCCATCGGGGGCCACGTCACGAACCCGGACGAACAGCACCAGGTTGGTCAGCGGGGTGCCCAGCACGGACAGCCCGCCGCTCAGGGGCGCCGAGACCGTCAGGTGGAGGACCGGGCTGCCGACGACATCCAGGTTCTGCGCCAGCGTCGAGGACGTCCAGCTGGCGAAGGTTCCCGGAGCGTCCTGCTCCTGCTGCGGAATCGGAACCATCGAGCCGATCGCGTCGATCGGGTTCATCGACGTGGGCAGCCCGCCGGCGGCGGTCAGGAACGACTGCACGCCGGTGCCGTTGGCCGCTCCGGTCGACAGGTCGCTCGTGCCCAGGTAGTAGCGCTGGTTCGCGAACGTGCCGTAGCCCGCTGCGCTCCCGAAGGCGGGCGCGGCGTTGCCGGTGTAGGGCACCCAGTCGCGGTAGTAGGCGAAGCCGGGTCCGGTGCTGACGTCGGCGTTCTTCAGGTACTTGGCGAACCAGTCGAACACGCGGCCGGTCTCGTACTGCGTGGTCGGGTCCGGGTTGTTCATGTTGAACTCACCGGGCTGCGGCGTGCTGCTGGAGTGGCCCCAGCTGTGCCAGATCATCGACACCGGCGTGCCCTGCGCCTTCAGCGCCTGGTAGGTCGCGACCGCCTCGTTGAGGTTGAACAGCGTGTCGAACTCGCCCTGGGCCAGCAGCACCGGGACCCGGATGTTCTTCATGTAGCTGGCCACCGAGGCGGACTGCAGGTGCGCGAGCGTGCCGGAGTCGAGCGTCCCGGTGGAGCCGGCGTAGGCCAGACCGGGGCAGACCCAGTCGGCGAAGTTCGGGCAGGGAATGAGCCGCGACGGGTCCTGCTGAGCACCCTGCAAGCCGTCCACCACGCCGATCGCGGAGAAGCCGAAGGCCCAGAAGACCTTGGCGTCCCCCGGCGTCGGGGACGTGACCGTGGTGCCCACCTGGTTCGCGTTGTTGGGCGCCAGGGAGTAGGACAGGTCGTTCCAGGTGATCATCGGGATGATCGTGTCCACCCGGGGGTCGATGCCCGCCACGGCGAACTGGATCTCGCCGCCGTAGGAGCCGCCGATCATGCCGACCCGCGGGTCGTAGGTGTACTTCTGGCCGTTGTAGGCCTTCTCGTCGTGCACGACCACGGTCAGCTGCGGAGCGGGCTGCGTGTGCGCGGCATCGAGGAAGGCGATACCGGGTGCCCCACCGAGGTAGGACACCAGCTGGCTGCCGGCCTGGCCGTCGTAGGCCGGGTCGTCCAGCGTGATCTTGCACGTGGACCCGCCGAAGCCGAGGCCGGAGTAGCTCAGCACGGCGTAGCCGTGGGAGGCGGCATAGGCAGCAAAGCCCGCCTGGTCAGCCTTGCTGCCGCCGAATCCGTTGGTGGTCAGGATGGCCGGCACCTTGTTGTCCCGCGACGCGGTCGCGGGGACGTAGACGTCACCGACGATGTCGCAGGTCTGTTGCGGGGCCGGACCGATGTTCACCGCGAAGTGCAGGGTCTGCACGGTGTACGCGGGCGCCGTGTCGGCGGAGGCAGTGGCAGTGAGCCCCGACAGCAGCGGGGCGGCGACGAGCCCGGCAGCGGCCAGGGCGGAGATAAGAACGCGTTTCACGTTCAGTTAACGAGGCCGCCGCCGCCTGGTTACCGGTCCGTAGGTTCTGACGTCGCTCATCGGCGGCATGACAGACTTCCACCATGGGAGGACGGAGCGAGAACAAGCGCGCCAAGAGGGAGGCCAAGCAGGAGAAGGCGGCCCGACCGGAGCCGAACCTCGAACTCCCTTCCCTGCCCTCGCTGCCCTCGCTGCGCCGTCGGCGCAAGGCCAAGCCGCCCGCCGACCTTGCACCTTCGAACGACGACCTTGCTCGTTCTGACGTCGACCTTGCACGTTCTGACGTCGACCTTGCACGTTCTGACGTCGAAACCTCAGAAGTCATCACGAAGGCGCGGCGGCTGCCCCCGCCGCCACCCGCGCCGGCTCCGGCGGCCAAGCGCATCGCCCCACCGCCGCCGCCGGCCAAGCGGGTGCCACCGCCTCCGGCCCAGCGGGTTCCGCCCCCTCCGCCGGGCCGGCACGTCGACGAGACCGCCGTGCTACCGGTGGCCGACCCCGAGCCCGCAAAGCCACGACGGGCGCCGAAACCACCCAAGACCCCGAAGGCCGCCAAGCCACCCAAACCGGCGAAGCAGCCGAAGGCCCCGAAGCCACCCAAGGCCCCCAAGGTCAAGACGCCGCGTGCCCCGAAGGTGCGATCGACCGAGCCGCTGAAGTGGTTCCCGCCCTACCTCGCGGCGATCCTCACCGGCGTGCTCTGCGGTGGCCTGACTGTCACCCTCGCCTGGGCCACCGGCCAGGCCTGCGCCGCAGTGCGCGGGGTCGGAACCTGCGGCGGCTACGGCATCTTCGCGCTCGTGGCCATCCTGGGGATCGACGTGATCATCGGCAGCGGCCTGCTCCGACTGTTCCGCGTCGTGGACCCGGCGACCACGGCGCTCCTGGGCGTCGGCCTGGTGGCTGTGCTCGCCATGGTCTTCTTCCTCGGGGAGACCCAGTCCTTCGCGATGGTCTACGTGATCCCGATCCTGATGGGCTTCACGTTCTGGGCGTCCTGGTGGATCACCCGGACGATCGCGCTGCGCGTAGAGGACTGACGCCTGCCCAGCCCAACCGGCGCCACAACTCAGGACATCCGGGCAGCGGCGGCGGATATAGCCGCGAGTCCCGCGATGTCCTGAGAAGTGCCCGCGGAGGCCTCAGCTGATGAGGGCCTCGGCGATCTGGACCGTGTTGAGCGCGGCACCCTTGCGCAGGTTGTCGTTGCTGATGAACAGCGCCAGGCCGCGGTTGTCGGGGACTCCGGGGTCCTGCCGAATCCGGCCTACGTAGGACGGGTCCTTGCCCGCCGCCTCGAGGGGCGTCGGGATGTCGACCAGCTGCACGCCGGGAGCGTCCTTGAGGAGCTCGCGCGCGCGGTCGGCGGTCAGCGGACGCTCGAACTCGGCGTTGATGGCCAGCGAGTGGCCGGTGAAGACCGGCACCCTCACACAGAGGCCGGAGACGGCCAGGTCGGGCAGCCCGAGGATCTTGCGCGACTCGTTGCGCAGCTTCTGCTCCTCGTCGGTCTCGTTGAGGCCGTCGTCCACGAGGTTCCCGGCGAAGGGCAGCACGTTGTAGGCGATCGTCTTCTTGTAGACGCCCGGCTCGGGGAACGCGACCGCGCTGCCGTCGTAGGCGAGCTCGGTCGCCTTGTCGCCGGCAGCGGCGATACCCGTCGCGAGCTCCTGCACGCCGGCGACGCCCGAACCCGAGACGGCCTGGTAGGTCGAGGCGATCAGACGGATCAGACCGGCCTCGTCGTGCAGGACCTTCAGGACCGGCATGGCAGCCATCGTGGTGCAGTTGGGGTTGGCGATGATGCCGCGCCCAGCCGCCTTCACCGCGGCCATCGCCTCGGGGTTGACCTCCGAGACGACCAGCGGGATCTCGGGGTCCTTGCGGAAGGCCGAGGAGTTGTCGACCACGATCACTCCGGCGTCGGCGAACCGCTGTGCCTGCGCGCGCGAGGTGGTCGCGCCCGCGGAGAAGAGCGCGATGTCGAGCCCCGCGGGGTCGGCCGTAGCGACGTCCTCCACGACGACCTCACGGTCGCCGAACTGCAGGACCTTGCCGGCTGAGCGCTCCGAGGCGAAGAGGCGGATCTCGGTCGCGGGGAAGTTTCGCTCGAGCAGGATCTGCCGCATGGCGACGCCGACCTGGCCGGTGGAGACCACGATTCCGATGGCGGTCATCGTCCCGTACCTCCGTAGACAACGGCCTCGATCTCGTCCGAGCCCAAGTCGAAGGCGGCGTGGGCGGCGTTGACGGCTGCCGCCACCTGCGCCTCGGCGACGACCACCGAGACGCGGATCTCGGACGTCGAGATCATCTCGATGTTCACGCCCGCGTCGGACAGCGCCTCGAAGAAGCGGGCCGAGATGCCCGGCGAGGTGCTCATGCCGGCTCCGACGATGGAGACCTTGCCGACGCTGTCGTCGTACTGGAGCTGCTGGAAGCCGACCGTGGCCTGCAGCTTGCTCAGGGCCGACATGGCGGTCTGGCCCTCGCCGCGCGGAAGCGTGAACGAGATGTCGGTCAGACCCGTGGCCGCGGCGGACACGTTCTGCACGATCATGTCGATGTTGATCGAGGAGTCGGCGACCGCCCGGAAGATCGAGGCCGCCTCGCCGGGCTTGTCCGGCACGCCGACGATGGTCAGCTTGGCCTGGCTGCGGTCGTGCGCGACGCCGGTGATGATTGCGGCTTCCATGGGCTTCTCCTCCAGAGCGACGTCTTCAGCCTTGACCACCCAGGTCCCCTCCTTCTGCGAGAAGGAGGACCGGACGTGGATCGGCATGTCGTAGCGGCGGGCGTACTCGACGCACCGCAGGTGCAGGATCTTGGCGCCCTGCGCAGCCATCTCCAGCGTCTCCTCGTAGGAGATCCGCGGGATCTTCTGGGCACGCGGCTCGACGCGCGGGTCGGCGGTGAAGATGCCGTCGACGTCGGAGTAGATCTCGCAGACCTCGGCGTTCAGAGCCACGGCCAGCGCGACCGCGGTGGTGTCCGAGCCGCCCCGGCCCAGCGTGGTGATGTCCTTGGTGGTCTGCGAGACGCCCTGGAACCCGGCGACGATCGCGATCGCGCCCTCCTTGATGGCGGTCTCGATGCGACCCGGGGTGACGTCGATGATCTTGGCCCGGCCATGCTCGGCGTCGGTGATCACCCCCGCCTGGGAGCCGGTGAACGAGCGCGCCTCATGGCCGAGGTTCTGGATCGCCATGGCGAGGACCGCCATCGAGATCCGCTCACCGGCGGTAAGCAGCATGTCGAGCTCGCGGGCCGGAGGTAGCGGCGAGACCTCGTTGGCGAGGTCGATCAGCTCATCGGTGGTGTCGCCCATGGCGGACACGACGACCACGACATCGTGCCCGAGCTTGCGGGTCTCGACGATGCGCTGGGCGACACGATTGACTCCAGCGGCGTCAGCGACGGACGAGCCGCCGTACTTCTGCACGACGATTCCCACGAGTTGCTCCCAGATAGGCGAATGCAAACGCAGAAGATTCTATCGGCGTCCCGCTCCGGGCGCCGCCGAGTTGTTGCGCGCTGGACGCGGCGTCGGCTACGAGCCGGCCGCGCGGCGACCGGCGAAAGCCCTGCTCAGCGTGACCTCGTCGGCGTATTCGAGGTCGCCGCCCACCGGCAGGCCGCTCGCCAGCCGGGTCACCTTCAGCCCCAGCGGCACCAGCATCCGGGTGAGATAGGCGGCGGTGGCATCCCCCTCGATGTTGGGGTCCATGGCCAGGATCACCTCGACGACCGCGCCGTCGCTGAGGCGCTGCATGAGCTCCCGGACGCGCAGCTGCTCAGGGCCGATGCCGTCCAACGGGGAGATCGCGCCGCCGAGCACGTGATAGCGGCCGCGGAACTCCTTGGTGCGCTCGATGGCGACGATGTCCTTGGGCTCCTCAACAACGCAGATGAGCGAGGGGTCGCGGCGCGTGTCCTGACAGATCCGGCACCGCTCCTCCTCGGCCACGTTGCCGCAGATCGAGCAGAAGCGCGCCTTCGCCTTCAGCTCGATCAGGGTCTCAGCGAGGCGGCGCACATCCGTCGGCTCCGCGGCGAGGATGTAGAACGCGATGCGCTGCGCGCCCTTCGGGCCGACACCCGGAAGGCGACCGAGCTCATCGATCAGGTTCTGGAGGACGCCCTCATACAAGCGGATTGCCCCCCAACAGCCCACCGATATCGCCACCGAGACCACCGG
>JBQCJL010000279.1:0-2224 GCA_051952795.1 Marmoricola sp. | reverse complement strand
TGCGTGGGGGGTTTGGGGGGCGGGGTTGGGGGCGTGGGGGGGGTGGGGGGTGGGGCGCTCGACCGCTGCGGCCCGACGCCGCTGCCGATGGCCCGGATGCTCGAGGAGTTGCTCCACGCGGCCGTTCCGCCGAGCCTCTGGCCAGGACTGTCCGCGGAGGACCTGAGTGCCCTGCGCGGTCCGGCGGCCTGACCACTCCACCCCACCGACTCGATGCGAGAGGATGCACACATGGCTTTGAACATCACGGGCGAACCCGAGGCCGACGCCGCTCTGGAGGATCCGTTCGGACTCCTGATCGGCATGGCGCTGGACCAGCAGTTCCCGATGGAGCGCGCCTTTGCCGGGCCCGCCAAGATCCTGGAGCGCTTCGGCACGCTCGATCCGGCTGCGATCGCCAGCGCCGATCCCGAGGAGTTCGCGGCGATGGCGGCCACCACGCCGGCCATCCACCGGTTCCCGGGCTCGATGGCCGCGAAGGTGCAGGCGATCGCCCAGGTGGTCGTCGAGGAGTACGGCGGCGATGCCTCCCGGATCTGGCGGGAGGCCCCCGACGGACCCGCGCTCGTGAAGCGGATGCAGGCTCTGCCCGCCTTCGGAAAGCAGAAGGCGCAGATCTTCACCGCGCTGCTGGCCAAGCAGCTCGACGTGCGTCCGCAGGGGTGGGAGAAGGCCGTCGGGGACTATGCCCTGGACGGCTATCGATCGGTGGCTGATGTGGTCGACTCGGTCTCGCTGCAGAAGGTGCGCGAGTACAAGCAGATGAAGAAGGCGGCCGCCAAGAGCGCCTGACGGGACGGGTGGGGACACGACTGCTTGGCGGACGTGTCACAATGGACGACGCGGTTGACAGGCACGGCCTTTGTTGCGCCCCAAAACCGCTTCCGTTCTCATCTCCCGAGAGGTCGTTCGTGTCCGCGAGCTCAACTTCTGCCAGCAAGGCAACGGCCAAGAAGGCCGCAGTCAAGGCCCCCGCCAAGAAGACTGCCGCCAAGGCCCCCGCCAAGAAGGCAGCCACCAAGAAGGCTGCCGCCGCACCGGCGAAGAGTGCTGAGGATCTGCAGCGCGAGGCCCAGGTCGTCGGACCCGACGGCAAGAAGGCGCTGGCCGACGTCCCGGACGAGCAGTTCGAGGCCGACGTCGCCAACGACCCCACCATCGTGGAGGACGAGAAGGAAGCAGCCTTCATCGTCTCCGCCTCCGACGACGCCGACGAGCCCGAGCAGCAGGTCATGGTGGCCGGTGCCACCGCCGACCCGGTCAAGGACTACCTCAAGCAGATTGGCAAGGTCTCGCTGCTCAACGCCGAGATGGAGGTCGAGCTCGCCAAGCGCATCGAGGCCGGCCTCTTCGCCGAGGAGAAGCTCGGCAAGGGCGGACGCATCGCGGCGAAGACCATCGAGGAGCTCGAGTGGATCGCTGAGGACGGCCGTCGCGCCAAGAACCACCTGCTCGAGGCCAACCTGCGTCTCGTCGTCTCGCTGGCCAAGCGCTACACCGGCCGCGGCATGCTGTTCCTGGACCTGATCCAGGAGGGCAACCTCGGCCTGATCCGCGCCGTCGAGAAGTTCGACTACACCAAGGGCTACAAGTTCTCGACGTATGCGACCTGGTGGATCCGGCAGGCCATCACCCGCGCCATGGCCGACCAGGCCCGAACCATCCGCATCCCCGTCCACATGGTCGAGGTGATCAACAAGCTCGCCCGTGTCCAGCGCCAGATGCTGCAGGACCTCGGCCGCGAGCCAACGCCCGAGGAGCTCGCCAAGGAGCTCGACATGACGCCGGAGAAGGTCGTCGAGGTCCAGAAGTACGGCCGCGAGCCGATCTCCCTGCACACCCCGCTCGGTGAGGACGGCGACTCCGAGTTCGGCGACCTGATTGAAGACTCCGAGGCGATCGTCCCGGCGGACGCGGTCAGCTTCACCCTGCTCCAGGAGCAGTTGCACGCGGTTCTCGACACGCTCTCCGAGCGCGAGGCCGGGGTGGTCAGCATGCGCTTCGGCCTGACCGATGGTCAGCCCAAGACCCTCGACGAGATCGGCAAGGTCTACGGCGTGACGCGTGAGCGCATCCGTCAGATCGAGTCGAAGACAATGTCGAAGCTGCGCCACCCGAGCCGCTCCCAGGTGCTCCGCGACTACCTGGACTGAGTCACCCTCGGCCGCTGAGCGCGACGAGAGCTACCGCCAGCGCGCAGAGCGCCAGGCCGATCCGCTGCACA
>JBQCJL010000278.1:0-4697 GCA_051952795.1 Marmoricola sp. | reverse complement strand
AGTCCACCACCGTGCTCCTCTAATCCTCCCCGTCAAGGAGCAATCGCTGCAGGCTGTCCGCGAGCCAGCCTTCGAACCGTTCCGGCGACCAGCCGAGCTTCCCGGTCAGCATGCGGTAGTTCGTGGGGCTCGACAGGCTGGAATACGTAGCGGCGGCCTCCTCGCTGCTGAGCCCCTGGCGTAGCGGCCCGTTGGCGGCGAGCAGGTCGATGCAGAGTCGCTGCACCCCCATGCGGTACTCCAGCTGCTGATCCAGCGCCCGCTGGGCGTCCTGGGATCCAGCCGTCTCGAGGATGCGGGAGGTCGTCGCGACCCGCTCGAGGGTGCGGCGCGACAGGTGGGCGAGCATGCGGATCTGCTCGCGCTGGTCGGTGGTCGCCGCGACGGCCCGGTAGTCCGGTGTCTCGAGCAGGCTCTGGGGGTCCGACGAACCGGTCACCGTGGTTCCGAGCACCGCCGACAACAGACCCGGCTTGTTCTTGAAACGGCTGTAGACGGTCTCGACGGCGACGTCAGCGCGATCAGCGACCTGCTCGATGGTCGTCACGGCGTAACCGTTCGCTGCGAACAGCTCTCGAGCGGCCTCGACGATCCTCGCCGCGGTCCGCTCGGCCTTCTCCGCGCGACGGGTCCGCGGCTCACTCTTGACACTGCTCACATTGGCAGAGTATGCCTGCATTAATACAGATTGACTGTATCGAATCGCCGATTCGAGGGGTAGATATGACCGCAGACACCACCAAGGCGAGGGTGACCGCCGCGCCCCACGAACAGATCTGGGCGATGACCAATGCAGCGGTCTCCGCCCGATGCCTTCAGATCGCCGCCGATCTCGGAGTCGCCGATCACATCGAGGAGCAGCCGGTCCCCGTGGATCGTCTGGCAGCAGCGTGCGGGGCGGACGCCGACGGCCTCGACCGCATCCTCGGACTGCTGGCGGCTCACGGGGTGTTCGACGAGACCCAGGGCGCTTACTCCCACACACCCTCGTCGCGCGTGCTCCGCTCCGACCACCCGATGTCGATGCGGGCCTTCGCGCAGATGATGGGTCTGCAGATCTTCCAGGACACCTTCGCCCACCTCGGCGACGCCGTCCGAGGCGGCGGCACGGCCGTCGAACAAGTCTCGCCGGGCGGCCTGTGGCCCTACCTCGAGCAGCATCCCCGGGAGCAGGAGATCTTCGGCCGCGCGATGACCGCGAAGGCTGCTGGCGATGCCGGGGCGATCCTGGCCGCCTACGACTTCGGACGGTTCGCCGACATCGCCGACATCGGCGGCGGACGCGGCCACCTGGTCCAAGCCATCCTCGAGTCGGCGCCTGCCTCGCGCGGCGTGCTCTTCGACCTGCCCGAGGTGACCGATGGTGGCGGTGCACAGCATCCGCGACTGTCGCGCCAGTCGGGCGATTTCTTCGTCGACGCCCTGCCCCAGGCTGACTGCTACCTCCTCATGGAAGTCATCCACGACTGGGCTGACGCTGAGGCGACCCGGATCCTGTCCGCCATCCGGCGAGCGGCCAAGCCCGACGCCCGCGTCCTCATCATCGAGAACGTCCTGTCCGAGGCACGCCCCGACCCGCGCGGGCGGATTCTCGACGTGATCATGCTGGCAGTGACCGGCGGCCGAGAGCGAACACCCTCGCAACTCGCCGTGCTGCTCGAGTCCGCCGGTCTCGCACTCGCCGACGTGATCGACACCGGGGGTCCGCTACGGATCGTCGAGGCCACGGTGCGGGCAGGGGCGTGACCACGATGGATGCGAAGCTCGCCGTCCTGACCGGTGCCAACGGTGGCATCGGACGCAAGGTCGCGCATCGCCTCGCGGCGGACGGATGGTCGCTGGTCCTCGTGCTACGGGATCCCGCGCAGCGATCGGGCCTCCAGAACGAGCTCTCGACGTCCCTCGTCGAATGCGTCGTGGCGGATCTGGCTGATCACCGATCGATCGCACGGGCAGCAGCCGAGATCAGCGAACGCTGGCCGGCCATCGACTTGCTCGTCCACGGGGCCGGAGTCCAACTCGGGTCACGGGAGAACTCGCCTCAGGGCATCGAGATGCACTTCGAGGTCAATGCGCTCGGGCCGTACCAGCTCACCCGCCGTCTTCTCGATCCGCTCGCCGCGGGCGACGGCATGGTGCTGACGGTGGGCTCCCGCGGCATGCTCCACACCCGGCGCCTCGACGTCGATCGGCTGGTGGACCCCACCGACATGCGGCCGCTCTTCGGCGCCTACACCCAGTCGAAGTACGCCGTCGCCGCGATCATGAGGGGGCTGGCGCCGGAGGTCGCGGAGCGCGACATCGTTCTCCGTCTGTGCTGCCCGGGGCCGACGAAGACGGCCGCGACCACCGGCCCAGGCATGCCCAGATTCCTCAAGCCCATCCGAGCCGTCGCCTTCCAATCTCCCGAGAAGGCCGCCGCCAATGTGATGAAGGCCCTCGATCCGCGCTTCGGAAGGGAGACCGGCCTCTACATCCAGGGCGGGAAGGCACATCCGCTTCCGGACGACGCGCTAGATCCAGACGTACAGAAGCGACTTCTCGTCCTCTGCGGCGAGCTGACTGGGGTGTGACGGCGGTCAGCGACTTCTAGTGACCAACGCCTACGGGTGGTGGACGACCGTCACCGTGATCGTGAACGTCACCGGGTCGTCGGCCGAGGTGCCTGCGGGCAGAGGCTGGCTCGGATCCCAGAATTCACCAAGCGTGCTCTGCTGGGTGTCAGTGCAGGTGATGGACGCTTGGTTGTGGTTGGCGTTCCCGTTGCCCTTGGTCTGCTGGAAACTGAAGAGGGTCTGGTGGGTGCTCTCGTCGACGAGGGTGCCCGCGAACGATGTCGGGGTGAAGTGACCACTGCCACCGGCGACGATCTGCACGGAGCTTTGACCGCCCTTGTCGCTGCTGTTGTTGGTGTTGGTTCGAATCGTGTAGGTCTGACCCTCGCAGGTGACCTGTTGAATCTGTTGCGCGGCACCGGCGGAGCCTGCGGTGACGACACCGCACACACCCATTGCCAATCCAAGACCGCCTGTGATGGCGACCGCCTTCTTGACCATCATGGTTACCCCTCTCCGTCCTGACCGACGCCAGAAAGTGAAAACATCGTAAAAACGTCGGGGTCCGTACGACAAGAGCAGCGGGCGCAGAGGCTTAGGTGGAAACCGTGGGCCACCTGGTGGACCACGGTTTCCACCATCCGGTGTCCGCGACCACCTTTAGGGCGGGAACTAGTTATTGAAGCGGAACTCCACCACGTCACCGTCCTGCATGACGTAGTCCTTGCCCTCCATGCGCGCCTTGCCGGCCTCGCGCGCCTTCGCCACCGAGCCCGCGGCGACCAGGTCATCGAAGGACACGATCTCGGCCTTGATGAAGCCCTTCTGGAAGTCGGTGTGGATGACGCCCGCCGCCTCGGGAGCGGTCGCGCCCTTCTTGATCTCCCACGCGCGCACCTCCTTGGGGCCCGCGGTCAGATAGGTCTGGAGGCCGAGCGTGTCGAAGCCGACGCGTGCCAGTTGATCGAGGCCGGACTCGGCGATGCCGAGCTCGTTGAGCATCTCGGTGGCTTCTTCCGGCTCCATATCGATCAGCTCGGACTCGATCTTGGCGTCCAGGAAGATGGCCTCGGCGGGCGCGACGATGTCGCGCATCTTCTGCTTGAGGTCCTCGTCGGCGAGCTCGTCGGTGTCGCAGTTGAACACGTAGAGGAACGGCTTGGCCGTGAGCAGGGAGAGCTCGCGGATCAGGTCGCGATCGATCCGCGTGGCGATGATCGGGGTACCGGCCTCGAGGGCCTCGAGCGCCTGCCGGGTCGCCTCCGCCTTGGGCTGCGACTCCTTCTTGATCCTCGCCTCCTTCTCCAGGCGCGGGAGCGCGTTCTCCACCGTCTGCAAGTCGGCGAGGATCAGCTCGGTCTGGATCGTCGCGATGTCGCTGGCCGGATCGACCTTGCCGTCGACGTGGGTGACGTCATCGTCGCGGAACACCAGGGTGACCTGGCAGATCGCGGACGACTCCCGGATGTGGGCGAGGAACTTGTTGCCCAGCCCCTCCCCCTTGGAGGCCCCGGCGACGATGCCCGCGATGTCGACGAACTCGACCGTCGCCGGGAGCACTTTCTGGGAGCCGTAGATCTCCGCGAGCTTGGCCAGGCGCGGGTCCGGCACACCGACGACGCCGACGTTGGGCTCGATGGTCGCGAACGGATAGTTCGCGGCGAGCACGTCGTTCTTGGTCAGGGCGTTGAAGAGCGTGGACTTGCCCGCGTTGGGGAGTCCGACGATCCCGATGGTGAGAGACACAAGAGGTGATCCTAAAGAGGATCGGGCGAAACTCGTTAAGCGTTCGCGTCGCCACCTGCCGGCGACCCCGAACCGGACGGCGGACTAGCCTCGTCGAATGCGCATCGCGACCTGGAACGTGAACTCCCTCCGGTCCCGGATCGACCGGGTCGAGGCGTTCCTGCAACGCCATGACATCGACGTGCTCGCCGTGCAGGAGACGAAGGCGCGCGAGGACCAGATCCCGTTGATGGGCCTGCAGATGCTGGGCTACGACATGGCGGCGGTCGGCTACGACCAGTGGAACGGCGTCGCGATCATCAGCCGCGTGGGGCTGGAGGAGGTGACGGTCGGCTTCGACGGCATGCCGGCCTTCAAGGACAGCTCCGAGGCGCGAGCGCTCGGGGCGACCTGCGG
>JBQCJL010000277.1:0-4841 GCA_051952795.1 Marmoricola sp. | reverse complement strand
CTGCCTGGCCGCCTCGATACTCCAACCCAGCCGGCCGGCGAACTCCAACGGCGCGAACTCCGCGATCATCGGCACCCCAGGACCACCCAGCAGGGCGACGCCCTCGGAGTAGAGCTTCTTGTCCGTCCAACCAGCCGCATCGGACAGATCGGTGACCACATGAGCCTCAGCCCAATCCACCGCGGCCACCAACAGATCCACCGCAGCCCGCTCCTGCGCCGCCAACGCAGCAACCGCCCGATCCAACACCACCACCGGCGCAACGGCAGTCATCATGGTCGTGGTCGGTGGCATGAACCCACTCCACCAGCGACCACCGACACTTTTGATGTGCGGTGGACGAGCCCCGCGTTGGTGGTCGCGTACCGAATTGGACTGGTCTCGGCAGCCGCCGAGTGAGATCCCCTCCGCGCGGTTACCAGATGCGGCGGGTCGAGCCACCGATCGGGACGAAGTTCAGAACCAGACCCACCACGAGCAGGATGATCCCGATCGTGACCAACACGGGCACACCGACGATCAGGCCGATGATCAAAAGAATGAGACCCAGGGCAACCATCGCTGGCTCCTCTCCCCAACTTACCTAGCCGATAGATGCCCACTGACTACCCCGAAAGGGAACCCGCCAATCCGCCAGGCGGTCCCTGCCGGCGAGGAACCACCCGGTCAGGACGACAGGAGCCGCGACTCCGTATAGAAGCTGGGTGGTCCGTCATCGGGGAAGACCACACCGGCGAAGTCGGGCGCATCCGGGGCGCCGTGCGTCAGGAACCGGATGTTCGTTCCGTCCGGGTCCGTGACGTCGAGGTGATGCCCGTCGGAGCCACGGTCGACGATCTCGCCGGCGACCGCTCCGACCTCGGCACACCGACGCTCGACCGCGTGCAGTGCGTCGACGTCCGCCACGCGGAGGCTGAAGAGATCGAATCCCGGCATCTGGGGCTGGCCGGGGATGTGGTCGCGCAGGCGCACGCTGATCACGAAGCCTCCGACCGTCGGTGCCAGCACCGCGCCGACCACGGTGTCGCCCTCGACGAACTCCCGCACCAGCCGCAGATCCAGCAGCGCCGTGTACCACTGGACACTGCGGCGCAGGTCCGTGACCGGCACCTTGACCTGGCAGATCGCCTCGATCTCGACGGACTCGCCCATGGGCCGAATGTAGCCTGCGGCGGCCGGTTGCATCAGCCCCCGAGCCAGGCCTGCGCAGCCTCCGTCAACGCGTCCAGGCATGCCAGGTCGGCGGTCGCGGGCACGAGGATGAACTCGTCGCAGCCAGCATCGGCGGCTCCGTCGAGGACCCGCAAAAGGGCCTCCCTCGTGTGGGTCCGCGCCGTCGCGGCAATGGCATCGGCGAGCTCGGAGCCGAGGAAGCCCAGTTAGCGGCTGGTGAACGAGAACAGCGTCTGCGCCGGGTCGGCGACGCCGAGCGCGACGAAGCAGCCGCTGACCTTGCGCGGCGTGGTCGCACGTCCGGCAGCCTCCCAGCAACGGTCCGCGAGTGCGCTGGCGGCGGCGATCTCGGCAGCATCCCCGGCGATGCTGAATCCGCTGATGCCGTCTGCCCACACCGCGGCTCGAGCCATCGCCTTCGGCCCCATCGCGCCGGCCAGGATGCGCGGGCCGTCGGGCTGGACGCAGGACGGGCCGACCGCGGCGGCGCCCTCGAAGGGTGGTCGGCCGGCGAGCAGCGCCTTGAGCTCCTGGACCTTGTCGTCCAGCGCCTGATGCCGGCCGGCGAAGCGAGCGCCGAGCGCTCGATAGTCGTCCTCGCGGCCACCCACCCCGACGGCGATCTCGAGCCGGCCCGCCGAGATCTGGTCGAGCGTGCCGATCTGCGGGGCGACCATCGCCATCGGATGCTGCGGCAGGACCCAGAGGTTGGCGAAGATGCGTACGCGCTGGCTCACGGCCGCGGACGCGGCGAGGGCGGTGACCATCTCCGGATTGCTGAAGGTCACCCGTTCACCCGCCGACACACTCGAGAACGGACCGGCGTCGATGCGCCGGGCCCAGTCGAGCGTCGAGGTCGCCTGATAGTCCGCCGCCATCTGAGGCAGCGCCACACCAATCTCCATGGCGAAAGAATAGAACGCGTTCTAGTCGCGCAGCTTCGCGTATTCCTCGACCCGTCCCCGCACGTCGTCGTTCGCCTTGTCCCAGGCCCCGGCGTCGAAGGGTGGCTGGGGGTCGTACTCGATCATCAGCTGCATGGCCTGGGCCGCGGTCGGATCGACGAGGAGCTCCGCCAGCCGCAGCGCCATGTCGATGCCGCTGGAGACGCCCGCCGCGGTGATGAGCCGCCGATCGAGGTGCTCGACCACTCGCTGCGGAACCGCGGTCGCGCCCGTCGCCTCGAGGGTCGTATACGCAGAGAAGTGGGTGGTCGCCGTGAGCCCGTCCAGGAGGCCGGCGGCGCCGAGAACCAGCGATCCGGTGCAAACCGAGGTGGTGTAGGCCGTGGTCTCGTGGGCACCGCGCAGCCAGGCGAGCAGGTGCTCGTCCTTCATGGCGGCACGACTGCCGATCCCGCCCGGCACGACGATCACCTCGGGCGTCGGCACCTCATCGAGCATGGCATCGATGCTGAGACCGAGGAACCCGTTCTCCGTGCGGACCTCGCCGACGGTCGAGCCGACGAAGATCACCTCGAAGTCGGGCAGTCGCTGGAGGACCTCATACGGCCCCACCGCATCGAGCGCGGTGACCCGCGGGAACAGCGGGATCGCGATCTGCCGCATGGGCGGCTAGGCGCTCTTCTTGGACGGCTTCTCGTCCTTGGGCACGAGCGTGGGATGGGCGTCGTCGAGCACGGACTCCCGGGTCACCACGACCTTCCCGATGTCGTCGCGAGAGGGCACCTCGTACATCACGTTGAGCAGGATCTCCTCGATGATGGCACGCAGGCCCCGAGCACCGGTGCCGCGCTCCATCGCCTTGTCCGCGATGGCGGAGATGGCCTCGTCGGTGAACTCCAGGTCGACGTCGTCCAGCGCGAACAGCTTCTGGTACTGCTTGACCAGCGCGTTGCGCGGCTCGGTGAGGATCTGCACCAGCGCGGCGTTGTCGAGCTTGGCCACGGTGGCGATCAGGGGCAGCCGGCCGATGAACTCGGGGATCAGGCCGAACTTCACCAAATCCTCCGGGCGCACCTTCTCCATGAGGGCGTCCTCGTCGTCCTTCTTGATCGGCTGGACCTCGGCGGTGAAGCCGAGCGTCTTCTTGCCGATCCGCTGCTCGATGATGTGCTCGAGCCCGGCGAAGGCGCCTCCCACCACGAACAGGACGTTGGTGGTGTCGATCTGGATGAACTCCTGGTGGGGGTGCTTGCGACCACCCTGGGGCGGGACCGAGGCCTGCGTCCCCTCGAGGATCTTCAGCAGCGCCTGCTGGACGCCCTCACCCGAGACGTCGCGCGTGATCGAGGGGTTCTCCGCCTTGCGGGCCACCTTGTCGATCTCGTCGATGTAGATGATGCCGGTCTCGGCCTTCTTGACGTCGTAGTCAGCGGCCTGGATGAGCTTGAGCAGGATGTTCTCGACGTCCTCGCCGACGTAGCCGGCCTCGGTGAGAGCGGTCGCATCGGCGATCGCGAACGGCACGTTGAGCATCCTGGCCAGCGTCTGCGCGAGGTAGGTCTTGCCGCAGCCGGTGGGGCCGATCATGAGGATGTTCGACTTGGCGACCTCGACGGCCTCTTCCTTGTGGCTCTTCGAGGCCTTGGGGTCGCCGCCGTTCGCGACGCCCGCCTGCACCCGCTTGTAGTGGTTGTAGACCGCGACGGCCAGCGACTTCTTCGCGGTCTCCTGGCCGACCACGTAGGAGTTGAGGAACTCGAAGATCTCCCGCGGCTTGGGCAGCTCGGAGAGCTCCACGCCGACGTTCTCGTTGAGCTCCTCCTCGATGATCTCGTTGCAGAGGTCGATGCACTCGTCGCAGATGTAGACGCCGGGTCCGGCGATCAGCTTCTTGTCCTGCTTCTGGCTCTTCCCACAGAAGGAGCACTTGAGGAGCTCGCCGCTCTCACCGATGCGCGCCACGGGCTTCGCCCCTCTCTCCGACGTCGAAAAAACCTAGAAACCGACCGTACCCCCGCCGTGCCCACCCGCGCAGGCAGACACGACGGAAGATCGCCCGTCAGACCGGTACTGCCTTGCGGGACTCCAGGATGGAGTCGATCAGGCCGTAGTCGACCGCACCCTGAGCGGTGAGGATCTTGTCGCGCTCGATATCGCGGCTGACCTCCTCGGCCGACTTGCCCGAGTGCTCGGCGATCATGATCTCGAGGAGCTCGCGCATCCGCAGGATCTCGTTCGCCTGGATCTCGATGTCCGAGGACTGTCCGTATGTGCCCTCGGTGTACGGCTGGTGGATCAGGATGCGGCTGTTCGGCAGCGCCATCCGCTTGCCGGGCGAGCCGGCCGCGAGCAGGATGGCGGCGGCCGACGCGGCCTGGCCGAGACACACGGTCTGGACGTCCGGCTGGATGAACTTCATCGTGTCGTAGATGGCCGTCATCGCCGTGAACGAGCCACCCGGCGAGTTGATGTAGATGCTGATGTCGCGGGTCGGGTCCATCGACTCCAAGCACAGCAGCTGAGCCATCACCGCGTTGGCGATGTCGTCGCTGATCGGCGTGCCGAGGAAGATGATCCGGTCCTCGAAGAGCTTGGCGTAGGGGTCGATCCGACGGAAGCCGTAGGACGTGCGCTCTTCCCACTGCGGGATGTAGTAGTTCATGTCACTTGTCCTTGCTGTTCCGGGCCGGGCGACCCTCGTCGACCGCTTCCTTGGCGCTGGTGATCACGTGATCGATGAACCCGTACTCCTTGGCCTCCGGA
>JBQCJL010000276.1:0-9697 GCA_051952795.1 Marmoricola sp. | reverse complement strand
CCTCCTCGATCGCAGCCAGTACGCAGTGCTCGACCAGCGTGCGCGCCGGGTCGACGGCACTCGCCAGCATCAGCTTGCGCTGCATGTCCAACCCGTCCAGAAGGTCGTCGGCAAGGCGCGGATGCTGCAGCGCCACCAGGCGGCGAACGCCGCGACGATGGTGAGCCAGCGCCCAGTCACGGCGGCCGAACACGTCCAGGCCGACGCCGGTGCCCTCGTCGATCAGGGCCGGGAACGCCTCGATGTCGTGTCCGGCCCTCACGGTGCGGAACGAGGCTGGGATGTCGCCGAAGGCCCAGTTCCGCGCATCCTTCACGCGCGGGAGGGTCGAGCTCGCGACGTCTCGGACCGCCGCATCGAAGTCCGCCGCCAAGGGCGCGCGCAGCTCCTCCAAGTCCTTGCCTGCCGAGACCACGGCGCCGTCGGCATCGACGATCCGGAAGGTGGGCAGCAGATGCGCGGGCAGCTTGGTCAGGTCCCACGCGTCATCCGGAACGAATACCCCCTTGCGCGCCCGGATGAACCGGCCCAGCGCGGTCGTGAGCGACTCCTCACCCGGCGCCGACTCCGCCAGGAACGCGCGAGCCGTATCCGGCACCGGCACCACGTGAACCCGGAGCGCCTTGGGCAGTCCGCGGAGGAGACTGGTCACCAGCTCTTCGCGCAGGCCGGCGACCTGCCAGCTGAACTGCGCGGCATCCAGGCCGCCGAGCGCATTCAGCGGAACGTCCACGGTCACCCCGTCGTCGCGGTGGCCGGGCTCGAAGCGATAGCGCAGCTCGAGCGCGCGGTCACCGTCCCGCCACACGTCGGGGAACTCGTCGGCATCCCCCAGCGCCTCGTCGCGGACGAGCATCGCCGAGTCGAAGGTGAGGAGCTCTGGGTGCTGCCGGCGCTCCTGCTTCCACCAGGCGTCGAAGTGCGCACCGGAGACCACGTCCTGAGGAATCCGCTGGTCGTAGAAGTCGAAGAGCGTCTCCTCGTCGACCACGATGTCGCGACGACGGGCGCGGTCCTCGAGCTCCGCGGCGTCCTGCAACAGCGCCGCGTTGGTCCTGAGGAACCGGTGCTGCGCGTTCCACTCGCCAGCCAACAGGGCATGCCGGATGAAGAGCTCGCGTGCCGCCTCAGGATCACGGCTTCCCAACGCGACGAGCCGATCCGTGACCAGCGGCACGCCATAGAGGGTCACCCGCTCGTAGGCCTGCGCACTGGCGCGTCGCCGCGACCAGTGCGGCTGCGACCAGGTCCTCTTGACCAGGTCCCCGCCCAGACGCTCCGCCCACGCTGGATCGATCGCGGCCACCTGGCGCCCCCAGAGCGCCGATGTCTCGACCAGCTCTCCCGCCATCACCACGTCCGGGCGAGTCTTCGCCACCCCCGATCCGGGAAAGATCGAGAACCGCGCGCCGCGCGCGCCGAGGTAGTCCCCGAGCCGCTTCCCCTGACGACGTGCGGCGGCCGCCTCGCGGTCCAGCACACCGATGTGGGACAGCAGCCCCGACAGCACGGCTTGATGGAGGGAGTCCGCGTCGGGCGCGTTGGCCGAACGCGGCACCTTCATCTGTGTCTCCTTGGCGACCTGACGGAGCTGACGCTCGAGGTCCTGCCATTCACGGACACGGAGGAAGTTCAGGTACTCGTCGCGACACAGCCGGCGGAAGGCGGACGACCCGAGCTCGGTCTGGCGCTCCTGCAGGTAGTTCCAGAGGTTGAGCCAGGTGACGAAGTCCGAGCGCGGGTCGCGGAAGCGAGCGTGCGCCTGGTCCGCTTGTGGCTTCTTGTCGTCGGGACGCTCGCGCGGATCCTGACCGGAGAGCGCGGCGACGATGACGATGATCTCGCGCAGGCAGCCCAGGCGGTCCGCCTCGATGAGCATGCGGCCCAGGCGGGGATCCACGGGCAGCCTGGCCAGTCGGCGGCCGACCCCGGTGAGCTTGCCGTCGCGGAGGGCGCCGAGCTCGCCCAGCAGACTCAGTCCGTCGCGGACCGCTCGTTGATCCGGCGGGTCGAGGAAGGGGAACTTGGCGATCTCGCCGAGGCGAAGTGCCGTCATCTGGAGGATGACGCTGGCCAGGTTCGTGCGCAGGATCTCCGCATCGGTGAAGACCGGGCGTGCCTCGAAGTCCTCCTCGCTGTAGAGGCGGATCGCGACGCCCGCCTCGGTGCGGCCACAGCGGCCCGCGCGCTGGCGCGCCGATGCCTGACTGATCGGCTCGATCGGCAATCGCTGCACCTTGGTCCGCAGCGACCATCGGCTGATCCGAGCAAGCCCGGTGTCGATGACGCCGGTGATGCCAGGGACCGTCAGCGACGTCTCGGCGACATTGGTGGCGAGAACCACCCGGCGCTGCGCGTGGGTGGCGAAGACCTTGTGCTGCTCCGCCGCGGAGAGCCGGGAGTACAGCGGCACGATCTCGAGCGGCCGCCCGCGCTTGGCGCGCTTCTCCAAGGCCGAGGCGGCGTCGCGGATCTCCCGCTCGCCCGGCAGGAAGACCAGTACGTCTCCCGAGGTCGAGCCCATCAGCTCGTCGACACCGTCGCAGATGGCATCGGTGAGGTCGCGGACGAGGACCTCACCCTCCTCGTCGACCCGATCGACGTCGGTGAGCGGGCGGTAGCGCATCTCGACCGGGTACGTCCGCCCCGACACCTCGATGATCGGCGCCGGGCGACCCTGCCGGTCGGCGAAGTGGGCCGCGAAGCTCTCGGGATCGATGGTCGCGGAGGTGATGATCACCTTGAGGTCCGGGCGCCGCGGCAGGAGGCGCTTCAGATAGCCGAGCAGGAAGTCGATGTTGAGGCTGCGCTCGTGGGCCTCGTCGATGATGATCGTGTCGTAGCGGCGCAGGTCGCGATCGCGCTGCAGCTCGTTGAGCAGCACGCCGTCGGTCATCACCTTGACGCGCGTCTGCGCCGAGGTCTGGTCGGTGAACCGCACCTGGAAGCCGACCTCGGCCCCGAGCTCGACACCGAGCTCCTCGGCGATCCGATCGGCCACCGAGCGCGCTGCGATCCGTCGTGGTTGCGTGTGGCCGATGACGCGATCCTGTCCGCGCCCGAGAGCCAGGCAGATCTTCGGCAGCTGGGTCGTCTTGCCCGAGCCGGTCTCCCCCGCGACGATCACGACCTGGTGACCGGCGATCGCCTCGGCGATCTCATCCCGACGCTCACTGACCGGCAGGTCGGGGGGAAAGGTGATGTTCACGACGAGATCATTCTCGCCGTGGCGACCAAGGAGCGCCAATCAGTTGCGGGGGCCGCCCGGACCCCAGGGGAACGAGCCACCAGGACGGTCCCGGAAGCCGTGGTGGTGGTGATGGTCTCCGCCCGCCGCCAGCCCGACGACCAGACCCGACAGGCCACCCAGGATGAACATCGCCGCTGCCACGGCAACGACGGCTCGCCAATCCCAGGCATAGGTCCGGAACCGGCGCCAGAGTCCTGGCCTCTCGGGCGTCGGGGTCGCGGCCGCTACGGGTTCCTGGCTCACCACTCCAGGGTGCACGGTGAGGCTGTCGGCGCAAGGGCCGGCGGCTTTGGATTCACTGTGGATCGGTGGCACACAGGAAACACATAGGGCAGACTCGGTTGACTCAAGGGCCGCACAGAAACAGTAAGGACATGAAGACCTCTCCCAGCCTGACCCGGCTCGATGGCAGCCCCCTGCGCGTCCTCGTCGTCGACGACGAGCCGAACATCGCCGAGCTGGTGCGGATGGCCCTGCGCTACGAGGGCTGGGAGGTCGACGTCGCCCACAACGGCACCAAGGCCGTGGCGACGGCCAAGGCGAACCGGCCGGACGCCGTCGTCCTCGACATGATGCTGCCCGACATCGACGGCATGGAGACGCTGCGACGCTTGCGTGGGCATCTGCCCGACATCCCGGTCGTCTTCCTGACCGCTCGGGACTCGGTCGAGGACCGCGTCGCGGGACTCACCGCGGGTGGGGACGACTACGTGACCAAGCCGTTCTCGCTCGAGGAGCTGGTCGCACGGGTGCGCGCGCTGCTGCGTCGTGCCGGCGCGCAGGCAGCCGAGGCCACGTCGGTCCTGACCGTCGGCGACCTCCAGCTCGACGAGGACAGCCACGAGGTGCGCCGTGGCGGTGACGACATCATGCTCACGGCCACCGAGTTCGAGCTGCTGCGCTACCTCATGCGCAACCCCCGCCGCGTGCTCTCGAAGGCGCAGATCCTCGACCGCGTGTGGAACTACGACTTCGGTGGCCAGGCCAACGTCGTCGAGCTCTACATCTCCTACCTCCGGAAGAAGATCGACGCAGGCCGCACCCCGATGATCCACACGATGCGCGGCGCCGGATATGTCCTCAAGCCCGCCGACTGAGGAGGGCGAGGCGCGCCCTCGCTCCTGGCGCACGGTCCTCCCCCGACTCCCCCACTCGCTCACGGGGCGGTTGGTGGCGCTCGTCGTCGTCCTCGTGGCGCTCGTCGGACTCATGGTCGCTGCTGCTACGGCCTACGCGATGTCGAACTACCTGCGGGGGCAGCTCGACAACTCCCTGATCTCCTCCTTCCAGCACCAGGCGCAGGCTCTCACTCAGCAGGGCCCGTTCCCGGGCGGCTGCCAGGCCCGTCCGGGGCAGGGTCCCGGCACTCTGCTGGTGGAGCAGAACTGCAATTTCGTCGTCAAGGGCAATACCGCCGTCACGTTGACCAGCAGCCAGTTCGACCAGCTCACCGCACTTCCGCAATCGCTCACCCCGCAGTCGGTGGACGTCGCGGGCCTCGGGCACTACCGCGTGATCGTCACGAGCGAGCTCATCGTCGGATACTCGCTGCACGACGTGGACAGTGCCGTGCGCAACCTCGTCATCTGGGAGCTGGCGCTGACGCTGACCGGCGTGCTCTTCGCGGGCATGGTCGGCACCGAGCTGGTCCGGCGCCAGCTGCGACCGCTCCGTGAGGTTGCCGCCACCGCTCGCGAGGTCACCGGGCAGCAGTTGGCCAAGGGCGCGCCGTCGATCGAGATCCGGGTCCCCGAACACCACACCGACCTGGGTACCGAGGTCGGCCGCGTGGGCGCAGCCCTCAATACGCTCCTCGACCACGTCGACGAGGCGCTCACCGCCCGCCACCTCAGCGAGCAGCGGGTCCGCCGCTTCGTCGCCGATGCCTCGCATGAGCTGCGAACGCCGTTGGCCACCATCCAGGGCTACGCCGAGCTGACGCGGCGGACGAGGGATCGTGGTCAGGGCGACGAGGTCGGCACCGAGGAGTACGAGGCCGCGATCAGCGCCCTCGACAAGGTCGAGACCGAGGCCGGCCGGATGGCGGGGCTCGTCGAGGACCTGCTGCTGTTGGCACGCCTCGACTCCGGGCGTCCCCTGGAGCGCACCGAGGTCGACGTCACCCGTCTGCTGCTCGAGGCGGTCGCCGACGCCCAGGTGGTGGCCCCTGAGCATCAGTGGCGCCTCGATCTCCCCGACGAGCCGATCGCGGTCCTCGGCGACGAGCCGCGACTGCACCAGGTCATCACCAATCTGCTGACCAACGCCCGCAAGCACACGCCGCCCGGCACCACCGTCACGGTCGGGTCGCGGCGACTCGACCAGAGCACGGTGGTCGTGACGGTGCACGACAACGGTCCCGGCCTGCCCGAGGAGCTGGTCCCCCGCGCGTTCGAGCGCTTCAGCCGCGGTGACTCCTCGCGAACCCGTGCATCAGGCGGCGCCGGGCTCGGACTCTCGCTGGTCGCCGCCATCGCCGGGGCTCTCGGCGGCAGTGTCAGCCTCGACTCGCGTCCGGGCGACACGACGTTCACCGTGCGCCTCCCGGCGAGCTTCTAGCCGGCCAGCAGGAAGACCAGGACGCCGGTCAGCTTGTCGAGGAGCGCATCGCGGCTCAGCCCGGAGTCGTCCGCGATCCACGCCAGCACCAGATCCTCGACGAACACGGCCCACGAGTGCGCGACCAGTCGCGCGGCTGCCGGGGTGTCGACGATGCCCTCGAGATCGAGGGCAGGAGCCCGCTCGAAGAGGCGCTCGATCAGGGCCGCGCGCGCGTCTCGATAGATCTGGATCATCTCGGCGTTGCCGCTGGAGACGGCGCGAACCAGCGCCAGGTAGCTGCCGTGGTTGGCGACCACATAGGAGACGTAGGCGTCCAGGGAGAGCCGCAGCTGGACGATCGGATCGTCGTCGCTGGTCGGCGCGGTGATCTGGTACAGGTCGCCGGCGAGCTTCTTCACCACCGCGACATGGAACTCCGTCTTGTTCGCGAAGTAGTGGTACAGCAGGCCTCGGGAGATGCCGGCCTCATCCGACAGCGCATCGATGGAGAGGTCCTCCAGTGCTCGCGTGGCGAGCATGCGCACACCGATGTCGATGAGCTGCTCGCGACGCTCGTCCGGCTGCATGCGCACCCGCGGAGCACGCACGCCCGACGCTCCTGCAGTCACCTCCGACATGTGCCAAAGGTTACCGACGACACACTCGTTCCTATTGACGGGGGTTCAATAGCCCCGGTTAGGCTGTGCGCATCCCCATCTACTCTCGAGGAGTCCCCAGCATGAAGTCGCTCGACAACAAGGTCGTCGTGATCACCGGTGCCGGCTCAGGCATCGGCCGGGCCCTCGCCCTCAAGGCCGCGGCCAAGGGCGCGCGCCTCGCCGTCTCCGACTGGAACCAGGCCGGGCTCGACGAGACCGTCGCGCTGCTCAAGGAGTCGGGAGCCAAGGAGATCAAGGCGGACCGCCTCGACGTCTCGGACAAGGCCGCCTTCAGCACCTACGCGCGCGACGTCGCCGAGCACTTCGGCGTGGTCAACGTCATCATCAACAACGCCGGCGTGACCTACAGCGGCCCGGTCGAGCAGATCGAGTACAAAGACTTCGAGTGGATCATGAGCATCAACTTCTGGGGGGTCGTCTACGGCACCCAGGAGTTCCTCCCCCACCTGATCGCCTCCGGTGACGGACACATCGTCAACATCTCCAGCCTCTTCGGGCTGATCTCGATGCCTGGCCAGGCGACGTACAACGCCTCCAAGTACGCGGTCCGTGGCTACAC
This sequence comes from Marmoricola sp., assembly GCA_051952795.1. Classification (GTDB taxonomy): domain Bacteria; phylum Actinomycetota; class Actinomycetes; order Propionibacteriales; family Nocardioidaceae; genus Marmoricola. The sequence goes on along the minus strand of JBQCJL010000276.1, from coordinate 2,667 downwards.
CGAGGCCCTGCGCGAGGACATGCTCGTGGCCGGCCACAAGGTCGGCGTGACCTGCGTGCACCCCGGCGGCATCAAGACCGGCATCGCCCGCAACGGTCGCGCGACCCAGGGCGAGGACGTCGCCAAGCTGGCGCAGATCTTCGACGAGAAGCTGGCCCGGATGAGCCCCGACAAGGCCGCCGACATCATCCTCGGCGCCGTCCTGGCCAACCGCCCGCGTCAGTTGGTCGGCATCGACGCCCACGCCATCCACTGGATCGGCAAGGCGTTGGGCGCCCGCTACCAGGACCTCTTCGCGTCCGCGAGTAAGCGCGTTCTTCCCTGATTCGGCTGCGTTGTCGCCGCTCCGGATCAGCGAATAATGCACTTTCACGATGAGAATGGTCCGGTGTATTACTCAGAAGTGGCCTGACGGGGCGCACTGGGAGTTCGACGCTCGCTGGCTGGGTGCCGACTCCGTCGGCATCTGGCTGGGTGTCCCGGAGGGGACCTGGCTGTCGCGCCCGACGCGCGGATTCCACGCCGCCTGCGATCACGTCGTTCTCGTCCCCCACAACGACTGGTGGCTCGCCACGTTCTACGACGACGACCCCCGTCGTCCCGTCGACACGTACGTGGATATCACCACGGCAGCCACCTGGACCGACGAGGCGGTGACCTGCGTCGACCTCGATCTGGACGTGGTGCGCCGGACGGACGGCTCGGTCTTCCTCGATGACGAGGACGAGTTCGAGGAGCATCAGCGCACGCTCGGCTATCCCGCGGAGATCATCGCGGGGGCTCGCGAGAGCGCGGCATGGGTGACGCGGATGATCGAGGCCGACGAGGTGCCGTTCAACCGAGCCGTCGCCGCGCGGTGGATCGCCAAGCTCCGTCAGTGAGCGTCCAGCGGCGGGATCGCCTCCGTCGCCGCCACCGGATCCATGCCCGAGACGCACAGCAGGTCGGCGATGATCGAGCGCACCTGGGCGAGGACCACCTCCGCCGACAGTTCCTGCGTACGCGGCACGTGCGAGCTGCGATCGGCGAGGGCCAGCAGCAGCGGCTGAGCGCTGGCCGCCATCTCACCCGCGCGCAGCTCGGTCGCGATCTCGGCACAGATGTCGGCGAGCTGCTCGATCAGCGCGATGTAGGCGATCGGCATCGTCTCCTGGCGCATCGCGGCCACCGCCACGCGGCGAGCGAGCACCCGCGCGTTGCGCATCGCGAAGTCCAAGGGCTCGGTCAGCTCGATCATGAGCCGGACCTGGGCCCCGTCGCGCCTACGGAACGGCGAGGACGCCACCACCGAGAGGCCCTCCGCAGCCGCGGCACGAAGCTCATCGACGATCGCCTCGGTCGAACGCGCGACGCGCAGACCTTCGATCGCTCGTTGCACATTTCCCGAGCGAGCCGAGGCGGCTGCCTCATCCAGGACCGAGCCGAGCTTGGCCACCACCACGGCCGCCTGCTCCCGGGGACGGCGCAGCGGCGCCCTCGGCACGACGGTGGCCGCGAGCAGGGCCACCGCTCCCCCGACGAGCGCGTCCTCCCAGCGCGAGAACGCCACCCCGGTGTTGGGCAAAACGGTGACGACGACCAACGACTGCACCGCGGCCTGGTTGACCAGCAGCGGTGAGGCGTCCAGGAGCACGGCGAGGGTGATCGCGACGGCCACCATCACGGTGATCTGCCAGGGGCCTCGGCCGAGGAGGTGGGTGTAGACATCGCCGAGGAAGATGCCCACGGCGACTCCGACCGACATCTCCACGACGCGCCGCAGTCGCTGGCCATAGGTGGTGCCGAGGCTGACCAACGCCACGACCGGCGCGAAGAAGGGCTGCGGGTGGTCCAGCAGCTTCTGGGCCAGCCACCACGCCACGCCTGCGGCGACCGCGCACTGGGCGATCTGCCACGACTTGGACCGCAGCCGGGCCTGTCGCTGGCGCAGCGAATGGCGGCCGTGATGGAGCGCGTACTCGAAGGACGTGGACGGAAGGGTCGGACGCTGCACTACGCCCCAGCGCGCTTGCGGGCCGAGGCGGAGCGCCCGTGCAGCATCTTCAGGACCTTCAGGAACTGCTGGTCCTTCTTGGCCGTCCGCGTGAAGGTCGTGAGCTCCAGGGGCGCGGTGAACCGACGCTTGGAGATCGCGTGGGCATAGGTGAACTCCTTCAGGCCGTCGGGACCGTGGATGCGCCCGAAGCCCGAGTCGCCGACGCCGCCGAACGGAAGGGACGGCACGCCCGCGAAGGACAGCACCGAGTTGATCGAGGTCATCCCGACCTCCAACCGCTCGGCGATCTCCATGCCCCGCGACTTCGAGAACACCGTCGATCCCAGCTTGTAGCGGCTCGCGTTGGTGAGCTTCACCGCCTCGTCCATGCTGTCGACCTTGCGCACGGTCATCGTGGGTCCGAACGTCTCCTCCGTCACCGCGATCGAGTCCTCGGGCACGTCGACCAGAAGGGTGGGCTGGACGAAGCGTGCGCCCTCGGCGACCGGTCCGCCGACAAGAGCGCGGCCACCGCGTGCCAGCGCATCGTCGACGTGGCGGCGGATCACGTCCACTTGACCCGGCATCGTGATGGCCCCGATCTTGGCCTCGTCGTCGTTGCTCGCGCTGAGCTCCTGCGCGGCGGCGGTGAGCTTGGCGACGAAGTCGTCGTAGATCCGCTGGTGGACGTA
>JBQCJL010000275.1:0-5043 GCA_051952795.1 Marmoricola sp. | reverse complement strand
CCGATGAGCAGCTGCTGGCCCGTCTGGCCGCGCGCATAGAAGGTGCGGGAGACCTGCACGCCGCCGAAGGAGCGGTTGTCGAGCAGGCCGCCGTACTCGCGGGCGAAGGGCACGCCCTGCGCGACGCACTGGTCGATGATGTTGGCGCTGACCTCGGCGAGGCGGTACACGTTCGACTCGCGCGAGCGGTAGTCGCCGCCCTTCACGGTGTCGTAGAAGAGGCGGTGGACGGAGTCCCCGTCCTCCTTGTAGTTCTTGGCCGCGTTGATACCGCCCTGGGCGGCGATCGAGTGGGCTCGTCGAGGCGAGTCCTGGTAGCAGAACGACTTCACGTGGTAGCCGGCCTCGCCGAGCGTGGCGGCGGCCGAGGACCCCGCCAGTCCGGTCCCGACGATGATCACCGACAGCTTGCGACGGTTGGCCGGGTTGACCAGGCGGGCCTCGAACTTGCGGGTCTGCCAGCGCTCGTCGATGGGTCCCGCGGGAGCCTTCTTGTCGGCGATCGGAGTACCGGGCGTGTAGTAGCCGGCGGCGTCGTCGGTGCGCAGCCCCGGGCTGTCCTTGGACTCGTGGTGGGTCAGCGTGGTGTCAGGCATGTCTGTCATTGCGTGTCCTCAGGCTCTTGCTACTTGATCACGCCGGCGGCGGTGAAGATCGGGACCAGGGAGAAACCCCCGGCGATGATCACCGCGAGGGTGAAGGCGACCTGCTTGGCGGTGCGACGCGACCGGGCGCTGTTGGTGGCACCCAGGGTCTGCATCGAGCTCCAGATGCCGTGGTGCAGGTGTGCGCCGAGCATCGCCATCGCGACCAGGTAGATCGCGGTCAGCCACCACACGTTGAACGCGTGCACGAGCAGCAGGTAGGGGTTCTGGGTGATGTTCGCGCTCTGACCGCCCGAGCCCACGTTGACCTTGACGATCGTGAACTCCAGCAGATGCCAGATGATGAAGAGCAGCAGCGTCAGGCCGCCCCAGCGCATCAAGCGGCTGGCGGGGATCGCTCCGGTGTGCTTCTTCACCTGGTACTTGACCGGGCGCGCGGCGCGGGCGCGGCGCGCCAGCAGGAGCGCGCACACCACGTGCACGATCAGCGACACGATCAGGACCGCGCGGATGATCCAGAGTGCGCCGCCGTAGGGGAGCTCCGGCTCGCCCAGCGTGCGCAGGCCCTCGGCGTAGGTGTTGTAGGCGCTCTGACCCTCGAAGGCCTTGAGGTTGCCGTACATGTGCAGCAGCACGAAGAGCACGAAGATGATGCCGCTGGCGGCCATCAGGATCTTCAGGGCGATCGTCGTGCGAACCGCACGGGCGCCCTTGACGAGTGAGGGCGTGGATGCGCCCTGAGTCTGGATTGCCACGCAGATCACCGTATCGCCATCGCGGGCCGGTGCCGTCATCAGGTCCGCGGAGCTAGGCGTCACGGCACGCGCGTCCCCTTCCTCAGCGGCGGACCTTGCTGTAGACACGTCCCTGGGAGTGACCCAACTCACGCGGAGGTCTACATGTCGTCGACAGGAACTGGCGTGCGCTCGCCCGGCCGGGCAAGCATCGAGGCGAGCACGCTCCGCACGGATCGATGGTGGCTCGCGCCGCTCACGACGTTCGTGGTGTTCACTGCCTTCATCGTCTACGCGACCTGGCGAGCCTTCGCCAATGCGAACTACTACGTGGGGGACTACCTGTCCCCGTTCTACTCGCCCTGCTTGACGAACAAGTGCGGGGCGGCTGCCGACTTCGGCCATCCCTTCGGCGGGTTCCCGCTGTCGGCGGCGCTGATCATCCTGATCTTCCCACTCGGCTTCCGGATGAGCTGCTACTACTACCGCAAGGCGTACTACCGGGCGTTCTGGTTGAGCCCGCCCGCCTGCGCGGTCGCCGAGCCGCACACCAAGTACACGGGCGAGACCCGCCTGCCCCTCATCCTCAACAACCTCCACCGCTACTTCTGGTACGCCGCGGTGGTCGTCGCGGCGATCCTGACCTACGACACCGTGCTGTCCTTCCAGAGGTTCAGCGTCGCCGGTCACCGCAGCGGGCACGTCGGCCTGGGATCGTTGATCATGGTGGCCAACGTCGTCCTGATCTGGCTGTACACGCTGTCGTGCCACTCCTGTCGGCACGCGGTCGGCGGCCGCCTGAGGCACTTCTCCAAGCACCCGGTCCGGTACCAGCTCTGGACCTGGGTCTCCCGGCTCAACGCCCACCACGCCAAGTTCGCCTGGTACTCGCTGTTCTCCGTCGCGATCGCCGACCTCTACATCTATCTGCTCTCCAACGGCACGATCACCGAAGCGAGGTTCCTCTGATGACGACCGGCGGTGCTCCGATCGAGGAACGGCATCCGATGACCGGCAACGCGATGTCCGGTGAGTCGGCGGCCGGCATGGAGCGGCACGAGTCCGACGTCGTCGTGGTGGGTGCCGGCGGCGCCGGGCTCCGTGCCGCGATCGCGGCGCATGAGGCGGGAGCGCGCACCGCGGTCGTCTGCAAGTCGCTGCTGGGCAAGGCGCACACGGTGATGGCCGAGGGCGGCATCGCCGCGGCGATGGGCAACCGCTGGCCCGAGGACAACTGGGAGGTGCACTTCCGCGACACCATGCGTGGCGGCAAGATGCTCAACAACTGGCGGATGGCCCAGCTGCACGCGCAGGAGGCACCCGAGCGCGTCATGGAGCTCGAGGACTGGGGCGCCCTCTTCGATCGCACCGACGGCGGTCTGATCAGCCAGCGTGACTTCGGCGGCCACAAGTACGCCCGGCTTGCGCACGTCGGTGACCGGACCGGCCTGGAGATGATCCGCACCCTCCAGCAGCGGACGGTCGCCCTGGGCATCGACGTCTTCATGGAGTGCACGATCACCGACCTCTTCAAGGACGGGGATCGCATCGCCGGTGCGTTCGGCTACTGGCGGGAGTCGGGGCGCTTCATCGTGTTCGATGCGCCGACCGTCATCCTGGCCACCGGAGGCATCGGCAAGTCGTTCAAGGTGACCTCGAACTCGTGGGAGTACACCGGGGACGGCCACGCGCTGGCGATGCGCGCCGGCGCCTCGCTGATCAACATGGAGTTCATCCAGTTCCACCCCACCGGGATGGTCTGGCCGCCGTCCGTGAAGGGCCTGCTCGTCACGGAGTCGGTCCGTGGGGACGGCGGCATCCTGAAGAACTCCGAAGGCAAGCGGTTCATGTTCGACTACATCCCGGACTTCTTCAAGGCCGAGACCGCGGACACCGTCGAGGAGGCCGACGCCTGGTACGAGGACAAGAAGAACAACCGCCGTCCTCCTGAGCTGCTTCCGCGCGACGAGGTCGCGCGCGCCATCAACTCCGAGATCAAGGCCGGTCGAGGCACGCCGCACGGCGGCATCTACCTCGACATCGCCTCGCGCCGGACTCCGGAGTTCATCAAGAAGCGACTGCCGTCGATGTACCACCAGTTCAAGGAGCTGGCCGACGTCGACATCACCGCGGAGCCGATGGAGATCGGGCCGACCTGCCACTACGTGATGGGTGGCGTCGAGGTGGATCCCGACACCCAGGAGTCGGCCGTCACCGGCTTGTACGCCGTCGGCGAGTGCTCGGGCGGGATGCACGGCTCGAACCGGCTGGGCGGTAACTCCCTGGGCGACCTCCTGGTCTTCGGCAAACGGGCCGGCGACGCGGCAGCCGCCTACGCCAAGGGACTCGCCGGCAACCGACCGCGCATCGACGAGGGCGACGCCAAGGCAGCCGAGCGGAGCGCCCTGGCGCCGTTCGAGGTCGAGGGCGGCGAGAACCCGTACTCGATCCAGACCGACCTCCAGCAGTCGATGAACGACCTGGTCGGGATCATCCGCGACGGCGCCGAGCTGGAGCAGTCGCTGGTGGCCATCGAGGAGTTCAAGCAGCGTGCCAAGACGATGAAGGTCGAGGGTCATCGGCAGTACAACCCCGGCTGGCACCTGGCCATCGATCTGCGCAACATGCTCATCGTCAGCGAGGCGATCGCTAAGGCGGCACTCGCTCGTCAGGAATCCCGCGGGGGTCACACCCGCAACGACTACCCGGCCACCGATCCGGAGTGGGGCACCAAGAACCTCGTGGTCAGCCTCAACGCAGCGGGCACCGGTGTCGACTTGGCGGAGAAGCCGCTCCCGGTCATGCCCGACGAGCTGAAGGTCTACTTCGAGTCGGCAGCCAAGCCTGAAGAAGGGAAGAACTGATGGCCTACACCCTGAAGCTTCGGATCTGGCGCGGCGACAAGGACGGCGGCGAGATCAAGGACTACCCGGTGGAGGTCTCCGAGGGCGAGGTCGTGCTCGATGCGATCCACCGCGTCCAGGGCACCCAGGCCGGTGACCTGGCGGTCCGCTGGAACTGCAAGGCCGGTAAGTGCGGCTCGTGCAGCGCCGAGGTCAACGGACGGCCACGCCTCATGTGCATGTGCCGGCTCTCCGACTTCGAGCCCGACGAGACCATCACCGTCACCCCCATGCGGACCTTCCCTGTGATCCGGGATCTGGTCACCGACGTGTCCTTCAACTTCGAGAAGGCGCGCGAGGTTCCGGCGTTCGCACCGCCGTCGGACAACAAGGGTGGCAAGTACCGGATGTCGCAGGTCGATGTCGAGCGGAGCCAGGAGTTCCGCAAGTGCATCGAGTGCTTCCTGTGTCAGAACACCTGCCACGTGGTGCGCGATCATGAGGAGAACAAGCCGGCGTTCGCCGGGCCGCGCTTCTTCCTGCGCTACGCCGAGCTCGACATGCACCCTCTGGACACCAACGACCGTCGCAAGCTGGCTCAGGAGGCGGCCGGCATCGGCATGTGCAACATCACCAAATGCTGCACCGAGGTCTGCCCGGAGCACATCAAGATCACGGACAACGCGATCATTCCGATGAAGGAACGTGTGGTCGACCGGCGCTACGACCCGCTGGTCTGGCTCGGCCGCAAGATCTTCCGCCGGGACCAGCTGGAACAGGAGCAGCCGGCCTACGCGGCCTCGGCGTCGACGGCCTCCGCCGGGCGAGCCGAGGACCCGGACGACATCGACGTCGACGGTT
>JBQCJL010000274.1:0-12429 GCA_051952795.1 Marmoricola sp. | reverse complement strand
ATCGCGCGCATCGACACGCCACGCAACCATCGGGACGAGCCCGACGTCGTCTGACATCGCCGCGTTCATTCGTCGCCGCGGGGAGTCTCGCGCGGCTCGCGTGCCGACGGATCGGTGGCCTGGTGCTCGGTCTCGGCATTGATGGCGGCGCCCAGCAATACGACGTACGCGGTCAGCCACAGCCAGATGAGCAGGACCACCACGCCGGCGAGCGCCCCGTAGGTCTTGTTGTAGGAGCCGAAGTGCCCGGCATAGAGCGAGAACCCGATGCTCCCGACGATCCACACGACCGTCGCCAGCTCGGCGCCGGGTGAGACCCAGCGGATCTCGGCCTCCTCGCGATTGGGCGCGACGCGGTAGAGCACCGCGAGCGCCAGCCCCATCGCCCCGATCAGGAGGATCCAGCGCAGCGCCCCGAAGAGCCACTGCAACAGCGCGCTATGGACCAGGTGATCGAGCAGTGGCGGGACGACGGCGAGCAGGCCGATCGCCACCACCACGAAGACGATGGCCGCGGCCGTGAGCCCGAGAGCGAGCGCCTTGCGCTGGATCCATCCGCGCGTCTCCTTCGCTCCGTAGGCGATGTTGAGCGTGGTGATCACATTGCCGACGCCCCCGGAGGCACTCCACAGGGCGAGCATCAGGCTCACCACCAACCCCAGCCCCAGCGAGGCGTGCGAGGTCGAGGTCAGCGCCTGCAGCTGGGTCGTCAACAGCGTCACCGCACCGGAGGGAATGGTCCCGGACAGATGGGACATCTGGCGCTGCGCCTCGGCCGGGTTGGAGACGAGGCCGTACAGCAGGACGACGGCGATCATCGTCGGGAAGAGCGCCGTGAAGGCATAGAAGGCGACCCCGGCCGCGAGAAGGGACAGCTGGTCGTTCTGGGCCTTCTTCCACACCCGGGTCAGCACTCCTGGCCATTCGCGCAGCCGAACCTCCGCGTGCGCAGGGTGCATCGTCTGGTTGACCGTCGCCATATCGCGTGGGTACCCCACACGCCCCGGGTTCAACCGGCCTCTTGCCCGGGCGGCACACTGGACGCGTGCCCGAGGGAGACACCGTCTATCGCGCAGCGGGACGACTGCGCGGTGCGCTCCGCGGCCAGACCGTCACCGTCTGCGACGTCCGCGTCCCCGCCTACGCGACCGTCGATCTGCGCGGCCAGGTGATCGACGATGTGGTCAGTCGCGGCAAGCACCTGCTCATGTACATCGGGGACGCCATCGTGCACACCCATCTGAAGATGGAGGGACGCTGGGACCTCTACGCGCCCGGCGAGCGGTGGCGAGCGCCGGGCTGGCAGACGCGGATCATCTTGGGCACGGCCGATCGCGTGGCGGTCGGGTTCCAACTCGGTCTCGTCGAGGTCGTGCGTCGCGCCGACGAGCAGAGGATCGTCGGACACCTCGGTCCTGATCTCCTCGGAGACGACTGGGATCCGCAGCGCGCCGTCGAGAACCTCAGCGCCGACCCCTCGCGACCGATCGGCGCCGCGCTGCTCGATCAGCGCAATCTCGCCGGGGTCGGGAATGTGTTCCGAAGCGAGATCTGCTTCATCCTCGGAGTCCTGCCCGATCGGGCAGTGGGCGACGTCGACCTGCCCGCGGCCGTGGACCTGGCCCATCGGCTACTGGAGGCGAACAAGGACCGTGGTCGCCGTCGGACGACCGGCGTCTCGGTCCGCGACGACCTGTGGGTCTACGGTCGGCGCGGCCCCTGCCTGCGCTGCGGCACCGGCATTCGGAGGGCTCAGGAGGTGGGCTCGACCGGCCAGGAGCGGGTCGTCTACTGGTGTCCTCGGTGCCAGCGGTGACTCCCCGAGTCACGCACCTCAGTCCAGACGCGAGTTGGGGACGAAGCGCGGCGCCTGATCGCGGTCGTCCCGCGTCGGGCGAACGAACTCGAAGCCAGCCGTACGGACGACCTCCCAGTCGGGCGGAGCCACCGCACTGACCCGTGCGACACAGTCGGCGTGCAACGGCGGCAGGTGGAACTCCTCACGAGCGGACTCCTCCGGGGTGCCGAGGAACACGATCGGACGACCGAGCGGACGGCCGCACGCGCCACAGACCCGGGAGAGCGCGCACTGGACGACCTTGCGCCGCGTCAGCACGCCGCCCTCCCAGGCGAAGAGCTCCGTCACCCCAGCAGCCTCACACCCGCGACCAGGCGCCGAGCTCGGTGCGCCGCTCCTGCCGCTGCTCATGCCGCTGGCGCCCGTGCCTGATCGTGACCTGGGGCCCGGTCGGGGGACGGTCGTCCTTGGTGAATCGGTTCGGCAGGGTCAGCTTCATGATCGTGCGGAGGACTTGGCCGTACTGACGGTGCAGCGGCCCGGTCGTATACGGCAGGTCGTATTTCTCGCAGAGCGCGCGCACCTCGGCGGAGATCTCGGCGTAGCGGTTGCTGACCAGATCGGGGAACAGGTGGTGCTCGATCTGGTAGCCGAGGTTGCCGCTCATCAGATGGAGCAGCGGGCTGCCCTCGAAGTTGGCGGTGCCCAGGATCTGGCGCAGGTACCACTCGGCCCGCGTCTCGTTCTCCAGTTCCTCCTCGGTGAAGTGCAAAGCTCCGTCCGGGAAGTGGCCGCAGAAGATGATCAGGTAGGACCAGACGTTGCGCATCAGGTTCGCCGTGGCGTTGGCCTTCATCGTCGACTTCCACCGCCGTCCGCTCAGCGCGGGGTACAGCACGTAGTCCTTGAAGAACTGGTTGCTTCCCTTCTTCGCGATCTGGCGAAGCTGCCGCTTCATCTCGTCCGGGTCCTTCTTGCCCTTGCGGATCGCCTCGAGGTCGAGGTCGTGCAGGGCGACGCCCCACTGGAAGAGAGCGGCGAGGAGGGCGTTGTAGACGGGCTGACCCAGGTTGGCCGGGCTCCAGGCCTGCTCACGCGCCATCCGCAGCACGCCGTACCCGATGTCGTTGTCGAAGCCGAGCACGTTGGTGAACTGGTGGTGGATGTAGTTGTGACTGTGCTTCCACTGCTCGGCCGGCTGACCGGTGTCCCACTCCCAGGTCGAGGAGTGGATCTCGGGATCGTTCATCCAGTCCCACTGGCCGTGCATCACGTTATGGCCGATCTCCATGTTCTCGAGGATCTTGGCCAAGCCGAGCGAGAGGGTGCTCGCCGCGACGATTGGGCGGCGGTACTTGGCCGGGAGCGGTGAGCCCACGATCATGCCGATGCGGGCTCCGGCTGCCATCAGCCGCTGCGTGCGGATCACCTTGCGGATGTACGCCGCGTCGGATGCTCCGCGCGAGCGTTCCACCCGCTCGCGGATCGCATCGAGCTCGCGCCCGATCGCCTCCACATCCTCCTCGGTGAGGTGGCAGTACTCCTGGACGTCTGCGATGGCCATGGGCTTCCTTCCGTCGTACCGGGGTGTTCCTTCAGATATCGAGCACACAGGCGCCCACAGGCACCGTCACACACGTCTGTACCTGTTCGTTGGGCTGATCAAACTCATCCCCGTTGCGCAAATCTCGGACCGTGCCCGACACCTTGGTCACGGTGCAGGTGTGGCAGATGCCCACGCGACAGCCGTAGGGCATGCCGACGCCGACCGACTCCCCCGCCTCCAGGACCGTGGTCGCGCCGTCGACCTCGGCCTCCTTCATCGAGTTGCGGAAGCTGATCGTGCCGCCCTCGCCGCCCTCTCCCCCGAGCTGGAGGGTGAAGCGCTCGAGGTGGAGCTGATCGGTGATGCCCGCGGCGTCCCAGTGGGCCTCGACGGCATCGAGCATCGGCGCCGGACCGCACGCCCAGGTCTCGCGCTGGCGCCAGTCGGGCGCCACGGTGTCGAGATCGGCGAGGTCGAAGATGCCGGACTCGTCGGAGAACCACTGGTGCACCGTGAGGCTCGGGTGTTTCTCGTGCAGGTCGGTGAGCTCCTTGCGGAAGATCATCCGCTCCGGGGTGGTGGAGGCGTAGTGCACGATGACATCGCCCATCGTTCCGCGGCGATCCAGGGTGCGCAGCATGGCCATCACCGGAGTGATGCCGCTGCCCCCGACGAGGAAGAGCGACTTGGCGGGCGGCGGGTCGGGGAGGATGAAGTCTCCCTGCGGAAGGGCCAGGCGCACGATCGTGCCGGGCTCGAGGCCGTTCACCAGGTGCTCGGACAGGAAGCCCTCGGGCATCGCGCGCACCGTGATCGCCAGGGTGCGGCCCTCCTTGACCGGCGCCGAGCTGACCGAGTACGACCGCCAGTGGAACTTGCCGTCGATGTCGACACCGATGCCCACGAACTGCCCGGGGCGGTGGTTGTAGCGCCATCCCCACCCGGGCCGGATCACCAGGGTCGCCGCGTCGTCGGTCTCCCGGATGACCTTCTCCACACGTCCGCGCAGCTCGCGGGACGTCCAGAGCGGATTGATCAGCTTGAGGTAGTCGTCGGGGAGCAGCGGCGTGGTGATCTTGTCGGCCGCCTTGCGCACGCGCTCCCAGTTGAGTCCTCGCGTAGACGTGACCTGTGTCATACAGCCAGTGAACCGGGTGCTCCAAATTAGGGTCAATCTTCCATACTTCGAGCGTGCACGAACTCCTCTGGGCGGCCCGTGAACCGGATCAGGTCGCTGCCGTCGTCCTGTACCTCCACGGCGGCACGGTCCGCTCCGTGCGCCCGGTCACCCGGTCGGCCGCCACGTACCAGCGGGCGAGGTTGCTCCGCGACGCTCTCGCCCCGTCGCTCGCCCGGGACGACATCGCCTCCGCGCTGCTCCGCTACAACGTCCGCGGCTGGAACGCGAAGGCCGGCGAGCCCGCTCCCCTGGCCGACGCCCGGTGGGCCATCGATCAGGTCGTAGCGCGACACGACGTTCCGGTCGTCCTGGTCGGGCACTCGATGGGTGCCCGCACCGGACTGGCGGTAGCCCAGCACCCCAGCGTCATCGGTCTGGTGGCGCTGGCACCATGGTTCCCCGCGAACGAGGACGTCAGCCCCCTGACCGGTCGCCACCTCGCCGTCCTGCACGGCACGAACGATCGCATCACCAGTCCGCGCGAGAGCCGCATCGTGGCCGAGCGGGCGGCGAGCGTCGCCTCCTCGATGGAGTACATCGCCCTCCCCGGCCTCGGGCACTACCTCATCGCGGACGCCGCGGCCTGGCACCGCGGCGCTCGCCATCAGGTCCGCCGGATCCTCGAGGCGCATCGCCAGGCCGCCGTCTGATCCTCGACGACGGTGGGCAGGTTTCGGCAAAACCGCCCGCGCAGCCGGGTGCGCTCCTACGATCCGAGGACGGGCGTCCAGAGGGGGGCACCCCTCGCCACGGACGGGTCGGAGATGAGCAAGATCCCCATCAGCAGTCACGCGGGCTTCGACTCGCCTGACGAGGAGCGCTTCAGGCTGGTGGTCGAGGCCACCCCGAACGCCATGGTGATGGTCGACCAGGCGGGCCAGATCGTCCTGGTCAACAAGCAGACCGAGGTGCTCTTCGGCTACACCCGGCCCGAGCTCCTGTCGATGACGGTGGAGGATCTCCTCCCGATCGGTCTGCGAGAGCGGCATCCCGACTTCCGGGCCGAATTCGGCAAGGCTCCGGCGACGCGCACGATGGGCGCGGGCCGCGACCTCTACGGGCGCCGCAAGGACGGCTCGGAGGTCCCGATCGAGATCGGGCTCAACCCGCTGGACACCGAGGACGGGTCTTTCGTCCTCGCCTCGATCATCGACATCACCGAGCGCAAGCGCAGCCAGGAGCGGCTCGCGCAGATGATCGAGGCGGCGCCCAACGCCATGGTGATGGTGAATCAGCGCGGCGAGATCGTGCTGGTCAACTCCCAGACCGAGGTCTCGTTCGGCTACACCCGCGAGGAACTCCTCGCGATGCGCGTCGAACAGCTCATCCCAGAGCGGTTCCGCCTCGAGCACCACGGCTACCGCGGCCGCTACTTCGCCGATCCGGACCGGCGCGAGATGGGTGCTGGCCGCGAGCTCTTCGGCCGCCGCAAGGACGGGTCGGAGATCCCCATCGAGATCGGTCTCAACCCGATCCAGCTCTCCGACGAGCGCCTCGTGCTCGCCTCGATCATCGACATCACCGAGCGCCTCCGCGCCCAGCGGCACGAGACGGCCCACCGCATCGACCAGCTGCGGCGGTCGATCCTCGACAGCCTGCCGTTCAGCATCATCGCGACCGACCCGGCGGGCACCATCGTCACCGCCAACCCCGCGGCGGAGAAGCTCCTGGGCTACCCCAGCAGCGAACTGGTCGGCTCCCCCATCCACCGCGTGCACGGGTCGGCGCGACCCGAGGACCGACCTGCTGCCTGGCCGCCCGAGCCGACGACCGACGACGGCGAGGAGTCGATCTATCAGCGCCGCGATGGTCAGCGCATCCCGGTGCACGAGGCCTTCGCCCCGATCCATGACGAGAACGGCACCCTGCGAGGGTTCCTGACGGTCGCCTACGACATCACCAAGCGCAAGCAGGCGCAGGACGAGGTCAAGCACCTCGCGCACCATGACGTGCTGACCGACCTCCCCAATCGAACGCTCCTGCTGGAGCACCTCGCCGACGGGATGCGCCAGGCGAACCGGTGGGGAACCGAGATCGCCGTGCTGATGCTCGATCTCGACCACTTCAAGCGGATCAACGACTCCCTCGGGCACCACATCGGGGACGAGTTCCTGCTGCAGATCGCCGGCCGGCTGGCACAGTGCGTGCGCGAGGGCGACCTGGTGTCCCGTCTCGGTGGCGACGAGTTCGTCATCGTGCTCGGAGATCTCGAGCCCGACACGGACCTGTCAGGCCGCCTCGATGAGTTGATGCAACAGGTCTCCGCCCCCGTCGACGTCCACGGACACGAGCTCACGGTGACTCCCAGCATCGGCGGCGCCCGCTATCCCCACGACGGCGGCGATGCGGCCACCCTCCTGAAGAACGCGGACACCGCGATGTACCACGCCAAGAGCGTGGGCCGGAGCAACTACCAGTGGTTCAGCGTCGCGATGCTGGATGAGACCAGGGACAAGCTCGCGCTGTCGTCGGCGCTCCGCCAGGCTCTGGGGGCGGGCGAGCTCACGGTGGTCTACCAGCCCCAGGTCGCGTTGAGCACCGGCGAGGTCGTGGGCGTCGAGGCACTGGCCCGGTGGCACGACCCGCAGCACGGAGCGGTCGGCCCGGATCGCTTCATCCCCATCGCCGAGGACGGCGGCATGATCGGCCAGCTGGGCGAGTGGGTGCTCCGGCAGGCCTGCGCGGACATCCGAGCCCTCAGTGCCGAGCTGGGCCGGCCGATCAAGGTCGCGGTCAACGTCTCGCCTCGGCAGTTCTCCCGTGGCGACTTCCTGAGCACGCTCGCTCGGGCTGTGGAGGACTCGGGTCTGGACCCCCGTGATCTCGAGCTGGAGATCACCGAGGGCATTCTCATGGAGAACCCGAGCGACGTCATCGACATCCTGCACTCGATCCGGGAGCGCGGCATCGGCATCGTGGTGGACGACTTCGGAACCGGCTTCTCAAG
This sequence comes from Marmoricola sp., assembly GCA_051952795.1. Classification (GTDB taxonomy): domain Bacteria; phylum Actinomycetota; class Actinomycetes; order Propionibacteriales; family Nocardioidaceae; genus Marmoricola. The sequence goes on along the minus strand of JBQCJL010000274.1, from coordinate 4,958 downwards.
CCTGTCCTATCTGACCCGATTCCCGATCGACAAGATCAAGATCGACCGCTCGTTCATCAACGACCTGACCGCCGACCAGGCGGACGCCGCGATCGTCGACACCATCATCGTGATGGCCCATACGTTGGGGATGAGCGTGGTCGCCGAGGGCGTCGAGACCCTCGAGCAGGAGGACTATCTGGTCGCGCGGCACTGCGACGAGGCGCAGGGGTACCGCTACAGCCGCGGCGTCCCGATCACGGAGCTACCGGACGCGATCACGGTCGCGTCGGCGCTCTGCGCGGCGCGCTAGCCGGCCATCGCGTAGTCGGTCGCGCCACAGCCACACTCGTACCGGCGGACCGCCTGGGAGTCGATGAACTCGATCTCAGCGATATGCCAAGCATGAACGTGAGCGATCGTCGAAACAGCGTTCATGGTCGTCTCCTGACTCCAGCCTTCGGCGTGAATACCCGGAACCCGACCGAAGCAAACCCTATTCGTCCATGAAGCGCACGACGGAGACGTGCTGACGACCGCGGGCCTCCTTCGGATTCGTCACCTCCGCGAGCAGGAGCCGGACCCGCTCGCGATCCAGACGCCTCCCCTCAGGGGCGCCGATCAGCAGCTCGCCGACCTGTCCGACGGATGCGTCATGGACGACCTCGTACCCCGCCCGCCGCAACGCGACCACGACCTCGACCGGCTCGAAGCCGTTGGGCACGCAGTAGTGCAGTGTGCGGTCATCGCTGCGGAGGTCGTCGGCCCGAGCCTGCTGTCTCCGCCCCAGACGCCTCAAGGCCGCAGCGGCTGCGACGAGCGCGATCACGACGATGACGATGGGGATGGCGATGGCGAGCATGGCCCGCTCCTTCCACTCGAGGCGACGCGGAACTGATGCGCACTGCTCACGTACCCCACAGCCATCGGCGCACACCGGCTCGGAGTGTGGAGAGATTGAGGAGATGGCGAGGACTTCTCGTTACTCGGCCGTTGTCCGCGCCTCCCTAGCGTTCTGGTCATAGCTGGGAGGCACCCAAACAACCGCGGCCGAGGCCGCAGAGATCGTCAGGAGACGACCATGAAGAGCATCACCCGCAAGGCACTCGTTCCGTTCGCCACGCTCCTCGCCGCAGGTGCGGTGGCCGTCGGCTCCGGCGCGACCTTCACCTCGAGCAGCGGCAACACGATCAGCTCGGTGACCGCCGGCACGCTGACCCAGAGCAACTCGAAGGCCGACCAGGCCATCTTCAACCTCACCAACATGAAGCCGGGCGATGTCCTCACGGGCTCGCTCAAGCTCACCAACACCGGTTCGCTGCCGGCACTGTTCTCGCTGACCGAGGTCTCGGCCACCAACGGCTTCACGGGCTCGAACCTGACGCTGAACATCGTCGACACCACCGCCAACGCCACGGTCTACAGCGGCACCTTCGGCGGCATGACCGCCGGAACGCCGGTCGCCCTCGGTGACTGGGCTGCCGGAACCGCCCACACCTTCACCTTCACCGTGAAGCTCGACATCAACACGCCGAACACCGACCAGGGCAAGACGGCCGGCGCGACCTTCAGCTGGGCCTCGGTCCAGGACAACCAGGGCGACACGTTCAACCAGTGAGCCCCGCGGAGGGCGTCGGCTCCCCCGGCGCCCTCCGATCTCCCCCTTCCCCCGCATCCGAAGGAGCAGCCATGATCACCCACGCACGCCGGGCCGGACGTTGGTCGCTGACGGCCGTCATGATCCTCGTGATCGCCGCCTGCGCGGCTTGGATCCTGCCATCGCTCTTCGGATACAGCCGCTACGTCATCACCAGCGGATCGATGACCGGCACCTACGACAAGGGCTCGATCGTCTTCGAGAAGAAGGTCGCGGTCGGCGATCTCAAGGTCGGCGACGTGATCACCTACATGCCGCCCTCGAACTCGGGGGTGGCACACCTGGTCACGCACCGGATCTACCGGATGGAGCCCGCCCAGGGCGGCGGGACACTCTTCACCACCAAGGGCGACCACAACCCGGCCGCCGATCCGTGGCACTTCCAACTGGTGGGCAATCAGCAGTCCGTCGTCCAGTTCGGGGTGCCGCACGCGGGGTGGATCTTCATCGCCCTGGCACACCGTCAGGTGCGACTGCTCGTCATCGGACTGCCCGCGGCACTCATCGCGCTCGGCGCGCTGGTCGAGCTGCTCTCGAACCTAGGTCGTCGATCGGTGGAAGCGCCGGCCGACGCGTTCACGACGCGATGGATCTCCCCATCCATCGTGGAGCAGGAGTACGAGGTCGTCTGACCTCTGAGGGGACTCCTGCTCCCAACCGCCGCCTCGTGCCGTCTCCCTCGGCAAGCGAGGCGGCGGTTGCGTCATTCCCCTTTGTTACCGACCTGTGGAACAGGAGCGCGCCGTTGTTGCCGACCCGTGGCCGACGGATCCCTAGCGTTGACGACGTGAGGTCACCCATCCGCCCCCGGCACCGCGCCGGACGCAGGTCCCGCCGCTGGTGGGGCCTGGTCGCCGTCATGGCGGTCGCACTCGCGACCCTCGGCATGCCGGGCATGTCGGGCGCGACCTTCACCTCGACCAGCAACAACACGGTCAGCACCGTCACGGCAGCAGCGGATTGGACCCCGCCGACGGTCAGCATGGTCAGCCCCGCGTCCGCCGTGAACGGCACCATCACCGTGACCGCCAACGCCAGCGACGGGCAGAGCGGAGTCGCGTCCGTCGCCATCCAGTACCTCGCTCCGAACGCCTCGTCCTGGGCGACGCTGTGCACCGCCACCGCATCGCCGTACTCGTGCTCCTGGAACACCGCCGCCGGCGCCGACGGCTCCTACTCGCTGCGCGCGATCGCCACCGACAACGCCGGGTACGTCACGGTCTCGGACACGGTCAGCACGACGGTCGCCAACAGCCTGCTCGTCACGCTGAACAACCCCGGCGACTACGCCGCGGGCACGGTGAGTCTCACTGCCAACCTCTACAACACCGGCGGTCTGCCCTACGTCGTGACGATCCAGTACGCGGTGTCGGGGACGACCGGCTGGAACACCCTCTGCGTGGTCACGACCGCGCCGTACACCTGCGGGTGGAACACCACCCTGAAGGCCTACGCCCAGGGCCAGTCCTACGACCTGCGCGCCGTCGCGACCGTCGCCGCCTCGACCGCCACGTCGGCCACGGTCAGCGGGGTTCTCGTCGACAACGTGGCCCCCACCGTCACGATGACCGATCCCGGGAGCCCGCTGGCCGGGACCGCGACCTTCGCGGCGACGGCCTCCGACGCGGATGCGGGCGTCGCCACGGTGCAGCTTCAGTACGAGCTGTCCGGCACCTCGACCTGGACGACCTTCTGCACGATGCAGCTCACCCCCTACAGCTGCCGCTACAGCACCACGCAGCTCACCAGCGGCGTGTACTCGTTCCGTGCCGTGGCCACCGATGCCGCCGGCAACGTCGCGACGTCGAGCGTCGTCGCGGCCCGCACCATCGACAACAGCGTCGACTCGATCTCGATGGAGGACCCCGGTGCCTTCCTGAACGGCACCGTGACCCTGCTGGCGACGGCGAACTCCACCGCCGGTGTGAAGTCGGTCGAGATCGACCGCGCTCCCGCGGGCAGCACCACGTGGACACCGGTGTGCACGGTCACGACCTCCCCCTACTCCTGCTCGCTCGACACCACCAAGCTCGCGGACGGCTTCTACGACTTCCGGGCGATCCTGACCAGCAATCTCGGGCGGACCACGACCTCCACGACGATGGCCTCGCGCCGCGTCGACAACAGCCCGCTGCGCGGCTACAACGTGCAGGCGATCTCGGGCGGTGCGATCGCGGGCCGACTCGACACCGGCGACTCGCTCAAGCTGACGTACTCGAGCCAGGTCAGCCTGGGCTCGATCACCAGCGGCTGGACCGGTGCATCGCTCGCGGTGAGCCTTCGGTTGCGCGACGGTGGCCTGCTCGGTCTGAGCGGAGGCGACGACACCGTCGACGTGCTCATCGGCGGCACAGCGATCAACCTCGGCTCCGTGGACCTGCGCGGCAACTACATCAAGGGCAGCAAGACCGCGGTCTTCAACGGCACCATGGTGGCGTCGACCACCACCGTCAACGGCGTCACGGCCACCGTGATCACCGTGACGGTGGGAGCCATCGCCAGCGGCAGCGGCCTGCGCACCGGCTCTCCGGTGAACCCGGTGTGGACTCCCTCGACCTCGGCCACGGACGTCTACGGCCACGCCTGCTCGGGCGCTCCGGTCACTGCCCTCGGTACCGCCGTGCGAGCCTTCTGATGCGCCCTATGCTCTCTGAGGTGACACACCGACTTCTGGTCATCGAGGACGATGACAGCATCGCCGAGCCCCTCGTCCGGGCGCTCATCCGGGAGAGCTATCAGGTCGACCGGGTGGGTACCGGTGCCGCGGGTCGCGAACGCGCGGCGCAGGGCGGCATCGACCTGATCCTGCTCGACCTCGGACTCCCCGATGCCGACGGACTGGAGATCTGCCAGACGCTGCGCGCCGACGGCTACGCCGGCGGCATCCTGATCCTCACCGCCCGCGTTGGGGAACTGGACCGAGTGGTCGGACTCGACGTCGGCGCCGACGACTACCTCAGCAAGCCTTTCGGGCTGGCCGAGCTGACCGCACGCGTCCGGGCGCTCCTGCGGCGCACCACGGCGGTCGCCGAGGCGTCTGCGCCCGTCGCGCCCGATCCCCCTCCCGAGGGGCTTCGGGTGGACACCGCTGCCCGTCGGGTCTGGGTCGACGACGCCGAGATCGCCCTGACCACCAAGGAGTTCGACCTCCTTGCCCTGTTGCACGCCGAGCAGGGGTCGGTGATCACGCGCGAGCGGCTGATGGACGAGGTCTGGGACGAGAACTGGTTCGGGTCGACCAAGACCCTCGACGTGACCACCGGTCGCCTACGCCAGAAGCTCGAGGAGAGCGGCGCACCGGCCAGCATCGTCACGGTCCGCG